>CBINDH010000054.1:0-11735 GCA_966249365.1 uncultured Xylanimonas sp.
GCCACGCCGCTCGCGGTCCACTCGCGGCGCGCGAGCAGGTGGTCCTCCCAGCGGCTGTCGAGGTAGCCGTCGCCGACCCAGCGCACGTCGAGCACGAGCGGTCGCCCGGCGACGTCGGCCACCAGTGCGCTCGGCCCGGCCGGCCGCGCCCCGGCGATCGCGCCGACGTCCCACCGGTCGCGTGCGAGCAGGTCGATCTCGTCGTCGGCGGGCACCTCGGGCAGGGACTCGAAGTTGCGCAGCACCACGTACGGCGTGGTGCGGCGCAGGGCGCCCAGGAGCTCGGCGAGATCCGTCCAGCCACAGGTGCCGATGAGGTCGCCGATCGGCTCGCGTCCGGCGGGCAGGTCGCCGGCGAGCAGGGCGTCGACGCGGCGCGGGCCGAGCAGCAAGGTGGCGTCCCGGAAGAACTCGGCGAGCCCGTTGCTGGAGTGCACGCGGTACCCGCCGGTGATCTCTCGCGCCCGCCGCTTGACCGCGGCGACGTGCACGTTCGTCAGCTCGACGAGGCCCGAGACGTTGCGCCGGTACTGGTAGAGCGGTGCGAGGTCCTCGAGCACGAGCAGCAGGAACGCCCCCTGCCCGACGTCGCGATGCTTTCCGGCCGTGCCCTCCACCGGGAGGCCGTAGAGCCGCTCGAAGCTGGTGACGACGTGCTCGGCGGACCAGGTGACCTCGTACTCGGCCAGCACGGCGAAGTGTTCGCGCACGACGTCCAGGACGGCGTCGTCGTGCTCGCGTGCGGCAGACCAGACGCACAGCAGGTGCAAGTCGCGGTCGTACTGGTGCGCGAAGGCGTCGACGGTGTCGTCCCACCGGAACGTCAGCGCCTCGGGGTCGTAGGCGCCGATCGGGGTCGCGCCCGCTACTGCAGGGAGCAAACCCTCGGACGTCCCTGTCGACATACCGCCTCCCTCGGGTCTCGTGGTGGTTGCCCCTCGAACTTACGAGCGCCGGGTGGCGCCGGGGACTGCCGGGCAGGGTGAAGGCATGTGCGACCGGGGTGAAAACGTGGCCGTGGGAGCCGTTCACCCTGTTCGCGCCTGGCACGCGGACCGGCCCGCATGGTGCGATGGAACGACGCGCGGCCACGTGCGCCACGAGCTTGGGAGGTGCGATGCGCAAGCCGTCCGGCACGCTCCTCGTGCCCCGGGACGAGATCGAACGACGCCCCAACCCGCCCGGCGGGCGGTTCGCGGAGGTCGCGCGCGCCAGGGTGATCGTCCCGCGTCCCCTTCGCACCCCGCTGGGCGTGTTCTGCGTCGACACCACCGACCCCGTGGTCGCGCTGACGTTCGACGACGGACCGCACCCGGTGCACACGCCCCGGGTGCTCGATGCGCTCACGGCCGCCGGAGCCACCGCGACGTTCTTCGTCCTCGCGCGGCAGGTCCGCGAGCATCCCGAGATCGCTCGCCGGATCGTGGCCGAGGGGCACGAGGTGGCCCTGCACGGGGACGACCACCGCTCGTTGTTCACCCTCGAGCCCTGGGAGGCGCGACGCCGGCTGCGCCGCGCACGCCGCGAGGTCGAGGCGCTGGCCGGCGTTCGCCTGCGCCTGTACCGCCCGCCCTACGGGCAGAAGACCGCGCTGCACGGGGCAGCCGTCGGCTCTCTCGGCCTCGAGGTGATCCAGTGGTCCGGCGCGGCGTTCGACTGGCTGGACGACACCGAGGAGGCCATCGCCGAGCGCGCCCTCGACGCAGTGTTCCCGGGGGCCATCCTGCTGCTCCACGACAACCGCGGGGACCCCGAGACGCTCAAACCGCACGAAGTAGAGCCTGCGTTCCACCGCGGTGAGTCCACCCGGCGCATCCTGGCGGGGCTCGACGAGCGTGGCTTCCGCACGGCGACCGTGGGTCAGCTGCTGCGGGACTACCGGGAGGTCCGCAGCTTCGCGCGGGAGCGGGAGCGGTGGCGGTGAGGCCGTCCCGATGACTGGGCCGGCGAACCCCGGACGGGAACCGGGTCAGGGAGCTCTGCGGCGGCCCGTGGCGAGCGTGGTGATCCCGGCGTGGAACGCGGGCGACACGCTCGGTGAGCAGCTGGCCGCGCTGGCCGACCAGACGACGTCGGTGCCTTTCGAGGTCCTGGTGTGCGACAACGGCTCCACGGACGCCACGGTGGACGTGGTGCGCACCTGGCAGGAGGCAGGCGTCCACGCCGGACGGTCGGCGGAGCAGGGCGCGACGGACGACGAGATGCCTGACGACGAGGCGCGACCCCGCTGGGAGGCACTCCGATGGGTGGACGCCTCCGCGGTGCGCGGCCCCGCGGCGGCCCGCAACGTGGGCGGCGGCGAGGCGCGCGGCAGTCTGCTGCTGTTCTGCGACGCTGACGACGTCGTCGGGGAGACGTGGGTCGAGGGGATGGTCGCGGCGCTCGCAGACGACGACGTCGTGGCTGGTCGTCTCGAGAACGAGCGCCTCAACGCCGTGAACAGGGCCTCGGTCACCTGGTCCGAGTCGGGCCACATCGTGCTGGCTGCGTTCCCGGAGCTCCCTGCCGGCGCGTCGTGCAACCTGGGGATCCGGGCCCGGGTCTTCCGCGCCCTCGACGGGTTCGACGAGAGCCTGCGCACCTGCGAGGACGTGGACCTGTGCTTGCGTGCCCAGCTTTCCGGGTACTCGCTGCGGCACGTCGACGCGGTCGTGCACCGGCGCAAGCGTGACGGGCTACGGGCGGTGTACCGACAGGCACGCTCCTACGCCGAGGGGACGGTCCGGGTCGAAGCGCGCCATGCCGCGCAGGTGGAGGCGTTGCGGCGGAGCGGCGCGACGTTGACCAGCCCTGGTCCCGCGCGCGGACTGAACGAGGAGGCTGCGTCCGCGGATGCCGTGGCCTCGTCAGGGTCGCGCTCGGCGGCGGCGTTCGCGGCGCGTGTTCGTCGCCTGGCCCGCCGAGCCGCGAGCGTCCGGCGGCCCGGCGACCTCGCCGACCTGGCTTGGCGGATCGGGGAACGGCGGGGTCGACGTTCTGCGGAGCGCTCCCTGGTGGCGGGCGGGGGTGCGACGCGATGATGTTCGACGCCCCTCTCGACGTCGGCAGGGCCCCGGTCGCGAGCGTCGTGATCCCCGCGTGGAATGCGGCCGAGACACTCGGGGAGCAGTTGTCTGCGCTGGCAGCGCAGGTCGCGCCGGTGCCGTTCGAGGTGGTCGTGTGCGACAACGGGTCGACGGACGGCACGGTGGACGTCGTGCGGTCGTGGGCCGGGGCTCGCGCGCGCTGGTCGGTGCTTCGCTGGGTCGACGCGTCGGCTGTGCGCGGCCCCGGGGGCGCCCGGAACGCCGGCGCGCGCGCGGCGCGTGGCGCGCTGCTCCTGTTCTGCGACGCCGACGACGTCGTCGGCGAGGGGTGGGTCGCCGCGCTGGCCGAGGCGCTGGGCGAGCACGACGCGGTCGCGGGACAGGTCGAGCTCGCGCGGCTCGGGTCTCCGAAGACGGGGGACGCCGCGCTGCCGCCGTCGGTCTTCCGGCTGCCCTTCTGGCCGTATCTGCCCGCCTCAGGCGCCGGGTACCTGGGCGTACGCGCGGACGCCTTCGCGGAGGTCGGAGGGTTCGACGAGCACCTCCGCACCGGTGAGGACGTCGACCTTTGCTGGCGTCTCCAGCTCGCAGGCTACGTGCTCGCGCAGCGGGTCGACGCTGTGGTGCACGTGCGCGAGCGTCCGGGGCTGCGGACGGCGTTCCGGCAGGAGCTGGCCTACGGACGCGGAGACAGGCAGCTGCAGCACAAGTACGCACGGCTCGTCGCCGCAACGCGGGGCCTCCCACCGCGCTCGGGACCCGACGGCACGGCCGCGCCGACGGCGGCTCCGTTGCCCACGGGCCCGCGCACCTCCCTGCGGTGGGTGCGCCGGGCCGCGGCGGAGGTCTACCGCCTGCGCCACCCCGACCGGGTCGCAACCCTCGCCCGGCGTGCCGGGCGGTGGCTCGGCACCCGCACGGGCGCCGTCGACACGTCCATGCCGCAGGTCGCGGTGCCGCCCGCGCTGAGGGCCGCGCCCCTTGCCCTCGACGCCGTGACGCTGCCCGTGGCGAGCATCGTCATCCCCGCCTGGAACGCCGCCGACACCCTGGGCGAGCAGCTCGCGGCCCTGGCGGCACAGGAGTCGCCCGTGCCGTTCGAGGTGCTCGTGTGCGACAACGGCTCCACGGACGGCACGGAGGCGCTGGTGCGGTCATGGTCGGGCCCGGGCCCGTCGGGCAAGGGGCCCGGTGCCGCGCCTCGGTGGACGGCGCTGCGGTGGGTCGACGCCTCTGCGGTCCGGGGTCCGAGCGCGGCTCGGAACGCCGGCGCGCGTGCGGCGCGAGGTGGGCTGCTCCTGTTCTGCGACGCCGACGACGTCGCGGCCGAGGGGTGGGTGGCGGCCATGGTCGAGGCGCTCGCGAGTGACGACCTGGTGGCCGGCCAGGTCGAGCTGGCCCGACTCGGGGAGCACTGGCTGGACTCGGGAGCGACGCCGCCACCGCACTTCCGGATGGGCTTCTGGGACGCGCTGCCCGCCGCCTCGTCGAACAACCTCGGCGTCCGCGCCGACGCGTTCGCCCAGGTGGACGGCTTCGACGAGAGCCTGCGCACGGGCGAGGACGTCGACCTGTGCTGGCGTCTCCAGCTCGCGGGACGGTCGTTCGCGGAGTGCAGGGGAGCGGTCATGCACGTGCGGGCGCGGGGCACCCTGCAGTCGGTGTTCCGCCAGGCGTACGCCTACGGCCGCGGCGACCGGCAGCTGCTGCACAAGTACGAGCGGGTCATCGCCGCCGGGGTGCACGGCGTCGTCGACGTGCGCGCCTCGCCTCGCCCGGTGCGCGACGTGCCCGTCGACGCGCCCGTCTCCGCCCAGCAGATCGCGCGGACCCTGACGCGGCGACGGCTGCCGGACCCCACGTACGCCGTCCGCCGGCTCGGGCGGTGGTGCGGGACGCGTCTCGGCAGGGTTGACCGAACTCGTCCGCAGCTCGGACCGGACGGCACGGCGTCGGACTCCCGCCCATGACTGCGGGCGGCAGCGCTGAGGCACCCTGTGCGAGCGTCGTCGTCCCGGCCTGGAACGCGGCGGCGACACTCGGCGCGCAGCTCGCGGCGCTGGCCGGGCAGGGCGCCCCGGTGCCGTTCGAGGTGCTTGTGTGCGACAACGGCTCGTCGGACGGCACCGCTGACGTCGTGCGTTCATGGGCGGCGCGCGCCGACACGCGCTGGTCCGACCTGCGCTGGGTCGACGCCTCCGCCGTACGTGGCCCCAGCGCGGCGCGGAACCTGGGGGCGCGCGAGGCCCGCGGAGGCCTGCTCTTGTTCTGCGATGCCGACGACGTCGTCGCCGACGGGTGGGTCGGGGCGCTGGTTGCCGCGCTGGGCGACCACGACCTCGTCGCGGGCGACCACGAGCTCGGGCTGCTCAACCCGTCGTCGCACGCACCGGGGACGCGGCGTTCGTCGATCTTCCAACCCCGCCTGATGCCGCTCCGCGCGGCCGGAGCCGGCAACCTCGGGGTGCGCCGGACGGTCTTTCTCGCTGCGGGCGGCTTCGACCCTGCGCTGCGCGCTGTCGAGGACGTCGACCTGTGCTGGCGGATCCAGCTCGCGGGCCACGAGCTCGCCTACCGTCCGGATGCCGTCGTGCACGTGCGGTATCGCACGTCGCTGCGCCAGCAGTACCGCCAGGCCGCGGCCTACGCGCGCGCCGGCCGGCTGCTGGCCCAGAAGTATGCGCTGCTCAGTCCCGCACCCGCGGGGCCCGTCCCCGCGCCGCTCCCGTGGCGTGACCGCTTGCGTCACGGGTGGGGGCGTGCCAAGCATCTCGTACGCCGACCGCGCGCGGCGCTGGCCGAGGCTGCGATCGCCCTGGGCAGGCGGGCCGGCCGTCGGCAGTCCCGCGCCGACGCGCCGCTCGAACCGCTCCCCGCCACCGTGCGGACGCGCTGAGTCAGGCGAGGGGTCGCAGCACGGCCTCGAAGTCGTCGAGCGTGCGTTGCCATGTGGCCTCTGCGGCCCGCGCGCGGCTGCGCGCCTGCTGGGCTCCGAGTGCGGCCTCGTCGTCGGCGAGCGCTCCGATCGCTCCGGCGAGCGCGTCGACGTTCCCGGGCTCGACGAGCTGGGCACCCCCGCCTGCCGCCTCGGGGATCCCGCCCACCCGCGACGCGATGACGGCGGCTCCGGCGGCCATCCCCTCGAGGACGGTGAGCCCGAACGGCTCGGGCCACACGGAGGGCACGACGACGACGTCGGCGGCCCGCAGCGCGCCCGGGAGCGCCGTCCGGTCGAGGAACGACCGGAACGTCACCCCGCCGGGGACGGCGGCGGCGTCGCGACGCAGCGACTCCTCGTAGGTGGTGAGCGGTGCGTACGCGTCGAACCCGGGGCGTCCGACGACGTCGAGCCGCACGTCGGGGCGCCCGAGACGACGCAGCGCGGAGACCAGGACGTGTACGCCCTTGTCGGGGATGACACGGCCGACGAACAGGACACGGAGCGGGCCGGTGCGCGGCACGCGCGGGCCGTCGAACGACGCCGCGTCGACACCGCCCCGGACCACGTGCACCCGCTCGTGCAGCCAGTCGGGAAGTCGGGCGGCCGTCGCGTGGGCCAGGTGTTCGCTGACGCACACGATCGCGTCGGCGCTCGCGAGCGCCCGGCCCGCCTCACGCGGCGAGTACGTCGCGAAGAGCTGGTTGTGAGCCCAGAGGACGCGCGCCCGCTGCCCGGGTGCCAGCGCGACGGCCTGCGGCTCGTTGTGGGCCACCAGCACGGCGTCGGGCCCGTGCGCGGCGGCCACGGCCACCGCGGGCCGGAGTCGGGCCCGGGCGCGCGGGCGGGGCATGCCTACCCGGCCGAACGCCCAGTCGACCGGCGCCGGCAGGCGGGAGGTGGTCGGCGCGTACTCGACCACGTCGGCGGAGTCGTAGCGGTCGGGGCGGGTGCCCGCGGCGACCAGGACGGCCGGGCGCGGACGGTTCGTCGCAGCCGCCGCCCGGGCGAGCCCGTGCACGACCGTCGGTATCGCGCTGCCCGTGCTGGGGGAGTAGTGGTCGCCGGGGGTGATGAGGTGCAGGTGCTGGAAGGGCATCGCCGCCCCGCTCAGGCGGCGCGCGCCGTGCGACGGTCGCGGCCCACGGCCACGACGGCCGCCGGGACCCCCGCGACCAGCCCTGCCAGCTCTGCCCCGGCCCGGCTCAGCGGGAAGAAGACCTTGAGCTTCTTGCGGAGCGTGCGCTTCGTCCCGTTCCTCGTGTAGCGGAGGAGGTGGCCGCGGGCGTCCCACAGGTAGCGCTTCTGCTGCCGCAGGGTCGTGCGCACGTACCGGTGCAGGACCGGGTCCCGCCACCCGAAGACTCGCACGAGCATGGTGACGTGGTTGCGGCGCAGGTAGTACAGGTAGCGCCGGTCGAAGCGCGCGCCGCCGATGCCGTACGGCGCGGCGGCGTGGTGCACGACCGCGTCGGGCGCGTACACGAGCCGCCCGCCCGCCTGTCGCAGCCGGAGGGAGATGTCCGACTCCTCGCACAGGCACGTGCCCGGGTAGTTGCCCCGGATGCCGCCGATCGCGGTGAGCGTCGAGCGCCGGAACGACATGTTCGCCCCGAGCAGGTGGTCGACGTCGATGGTGCGTCCCGGGTCGGCGCCGAAGTTGCCGGTGAGCAGCCCGTTGGGAAGGAACCGCCCGATCTCGCCGAGCCCGCGGGACTCCTCGCCCTCGACCCCGATGATCGGCGCGCGTCCGCCGACGCCGACCACAGTGTCGTCCGCGTAGGGGACCAGCAGGCGCTCGAGCCAGTCGGGCTCGGCGTACGCATCGTCGTCCACGAACGCGATGACGTCGCCCGACGTCGCCGCGAAGCCGATCTGCCGTGACTCCGCCGTCGTGCCGCGCCCCAGCTCGTTGCGCAGCAGCGTCACGCCGGGGAACTCGTCCCGGACCAGGTCCACGGTGCGTCTGTCGGGGGAGGCGTCGACGACGACGACGGACGCCGGCGTCGTGGTCTGCCGCGCGAGGTGCTGGAGGCACGTGCGGACCTGGTCCGGGCGGCCGTAGGTCACGACGACGACGTCGGCGCGCAGGGGTGACGCGCTCACGGTGTGCCCCCAGGGGGTTCGGGGATGCGTACCACGCGGAACCAGTCGGTGCCGCGCAAGGGGCTGGTCAGCGCGGTGCGCCAGGGATGACGCGAACGGTCGACCCAGTGCCGGTACACCTCGGGACGCGAGTAGTCCTCGGCGTGTCCGGACCAGCCGAACTTGCGTCGCATGGTCTCGTCGGCGCGCACCCACGAGAAGTGGAGGACGGCGTCGTCCGGCGTGACCACCTCGTGCACGCTGACGCTGTGGACGTGGGCCGGGTCGGTGTTCCACGGGGAGAGATCGACGCGGTAGAGCGGGACGTCGGCCTGTCGCGCGTGGGTGAGCCGGGTCCCCGCGCGCACTGCCAGCGGGCCGGGGTAGGACGCCCGCGGCCGACCGAACCGGGAGCTCGCCTCCAGGTACCGGCCGGGTGCGACCCGGCTGTACAGCCAGCGCGCGGGGTAGTGCAGCCCGTCAGCACCCGTGGCGTCGGCGGTGCGAAGCGAGCCCAGGAACACGCGGGGGTTCAGCATCACCTCGTCGGTGTCGAGCTGGAGCACCCAGTCCGCGCCGTCGGACGCCTGGTCCAGCGCTGCCTGCCGCTGACGGGTCTCCTTGACCAGGGGATGCTCGTCGCCGTCGGCCCACGGGCCGGGCGCGTGCACGCACTTGCCCTCGACGTCGACCTCCTTGACCAGGCGCAGGCACTCCTCGACGAGCAGCGACTTGCCCGTCCACGAGGTGGACGTCTCGTCGTAGCTGAGCACGATGCGGTCCACCTGGTCGTAGTAGGAGCTCAGGCTCGCGACCAGGAAGCTCGGGTCCCCGACGAGGACGTAGGCGGTCAGGCGCATCAGATGAAGTCCGCGAACTCGCGCTCGTTCTTCTGGAAGACGAGGGTCCCGGCGAAGAGGATGAGCGGAGCCGCGACGACGAGCGCCACGATCTGCCACGCGGGCGGCGCGTCGGTGCCCAGCAGCGACCAACGGAACGTCTCGAGGAACCACGTCACGGGGTTGATCTCGAACAGCCACCGCAGCTCCGACGGCACCGCCGAGAGCGCGTAGGGCAGCGGGCTGGCGTACATGAGCATCTGCACGAGCCAGGGCAGCACGTAGCCGACGTCGCGGTACTTCACCATGTACGCGGCCGCGGCGAGCCCGACGCCGGTGCCCACCATGGCGATGAGCGCCACCCACACGGGCAGGAGCAGCACGGCCCACCCGGGGTTGATGCCGTACACGAACAGCAGCACCACGGCGAGGACGAGCGCGACGAGGAAGTCCAGCACCACCGACGCGAGGCTCGAGACGGGCACGAGCAGCCGGGGGAAGAACACCTTCTGCACGAGGGACTGGTTGCCGACGATGGAACCCGCGGCCCGCCCGAGCGAGCCGTTGAAGAGGTTCCACGCGAGCATGCCTGCGAGCGTGAACAGGAACGTCGGCACCGCCCCGGTGGACAGGCCGGCGATCTTCCCGAACACGATGGTGAAGATCCCGGCGCTCACGAGAGGCTGGGCGATCACCCAGGTGATCCCGAAGATCGTCTGCCGGTAGCGCACGATGACGTCGCGCTGCGCAAGCCGGACGGCGACCTCGCGGGCGGCCCACAGCTCGCGCACAGAGGGCAGGTTGAGGCGGCCCGGCGGCGTGATGACGCTGCGGGGCACCGGGGTCTCGGCGAGCCGGGACATCAGGCCCCCTCGTAGTCGAAGTTCACGAAGACGACGCCCTTCTCGATGCTCGAGGACTCGGCAAACTCCGGGTAGGGCAGGTCGGGCAGCACCTCGAACGCCCACGCGCCCTCCCACGCGTCGAGCACCCCGGCCTGGCAGGCGTAGACGTCCACGGTGTAGCGGCCCGGCTTGAGCCACAGGTCGCGGATCACGAGCCGGCCCTTCTGGTGCTGTTCGGGGTCGTACCACTTGCCCACGAGGCGCGAGTCGCACTGTGCGACGACCGTCCCCTGGTCGTTGTTGATGTGCATGGACACGAAGTACGTGCCGACGAGCCGCTTGCTCGGCGGCACCTCGAAGTCCACGACGACGTCCTGCGAGGAGCTGACGAACTCGTCGTCCATGTGCACCGACGACAGGCGCACCGCACCGGTGCCCGGCCGGGTCTTGGGGTCGGACTGCGCCGCGGCGAAGCTCTCGAAGCTGTCCCGGTAGGCCTGCAGCGTTCCCGGCACCGTCCCGGCGTACCGAAGCCTGCCGCGATCGAGCAGGATCGCCGAGGAGCACAGGGCCTGCACCGTCTGGAGCTGGTGGCTCACGTACAGGACGGTGCGTCCGCCCTGGGCCGCCTCGCGCATCTTCTGGATGGAGCGACGCTGGAACTCGGCGTCGCCGACGGCGAGCACCTCGTCGATCGCGAGGATCTCGGTGTCGAGGTGCGCGGCGACCGAGAACGCGAGCCGTACGTACATGCCCGAGGAGTACCGCTTGACCGGAGTGGCGAGGAACTTCTCGATGCCGGAGAACTCCACGATCTCGTCGTAGCGGCGCTTGATCTCCGCACGCGTCATCCCCAGGATCGAGCCGTTGAGGAAGATGTTCTCCTTGCCCGTGAGCTCCGGGTGGAACCCCGTGCCGACCTCGAGCAGCGAGCCCACCCGGCCCTCGAGCTCGATCCGGCCCCGCGTCGGCGCGGTGACCCGGGTGAGCAGCTTGAGCAGCGTCGACTTGCCGGCACCGTTGCGGCCGACGATGCCGAGCGCCTCGCCCTGGGGCACCTCGAACGAGATGTCGTCGAGCGCGTCGAAGAGCGTGTACTTCTGCTTGCCGGTCGAGCGCAGCCACTGGATCGCGGCTGCGGCCGCCGTCGTCGGACGGTGGCCCTGCGCGCCGAGCCGGTACGTCTTGCCCAGGCCGGAGACCTTGATCGCCGCGGTCATCCGGCGGGCCTCTCGGCGAGTGCGGCGATCTGCGCGGTGGTCAGGGCGCGGTCGTAGACGCGTGCCTGGTCGATGATGCCCTTGAAGGGGTAGGAGACGCCGGGCTGGTTGCCCAGGATCAGGGGCAGGTCGTTGGTG
Organism: uncultured Xylanimonas sp.; assembly: GCA_966249365.1. GTDB lineage: Bacteria > Actinomycetota > Actinomycetes > Actinomycetales > Cellulomonadaceae > Xylanimonas. The sequence goes on from CBINDH010000054.1 coordinate 11,092, forward strand.
GAGACCTTGCTCGGGCCGGGGACGGACGCGACCTGGACCCCGTTGACGTACAGGCGCACGGTGGTCCCGTCGTAGGTGCCGGCCAGGTGGGTCCAGGTGCCGTTGGTCGGGATGACGGCGGGGCCGTCGGCGCGGTAGGTGTTGCCCGAGGTGGCCTCGTTGACCCGGACGAAGGGCTTGCCGGTGGAGGCGATCGAGAGCTCGTACCCGTTGGTCTGGTAGCCCTCGGCCTTCTTGATGACGTACTGGGTCGCCGTCCGGTCAGGGCGGACCCAGGCGCTGAGGGTGAACGCGTCGGTGAGGTCGAGGCCGGGGCTGTCCGGGACGGTCGCGCGGCCGGTGGTGCCGTCGAGGCGCAGCGCGTTGCCGACGATGCCGGTGGTCCACGTGGCGCCGCTGGTCAGCGTGGCGGTGTGGTTGTTGCCGGACGAGTCCGCGGCCGTCGACCCGGTGGTCTCGTCGAGGTCCCACGCGGCCCTCAGGCCCGGCTCGACGGGCGTACCCGGATCCGTCGGCGTCGGCGTCGGCGTCGGCGTAGGCGTAGGCGTCGGGGTCGGCGTCGGGGTCGGCGTCGGGGTCGGGGTCGGCGTCTCGGCGAGTGCGGCGATCTGCGCGGTGGTCAGGGCGCGGTCGTAGACGCGTGC
>CBINDH010000055.1:0-11732 GCA_966249365.1 uncultured Xylanimonas sp.
ACGACGGCGCGGACCGCCGGGCCGGGCTCGTGCCGCGTCGCACGGTGCCGCACGAAGAGCTGGCGCTCGCCCAGCCCGGGAAGGCGCACCACCTGCAGGCTCTCGCCCAGCGCGACGTCCTGCAGCGCGAGGGCCGGCAGCAGCGCGACGCCCTGACCTGCGGCGACGAGCGCCAGGGTCGTGTCGAAGTCGTAGGTCGCGTGACGCGTGACGATGGCCGTGTTGAGCGTGCGCGACAGGCGCTGCAGCGCGCGGTCCGACGCCGTCCCCTCCTCGGAGGCGACGAACGTCAGGCGCGAGAGGTCCTCCAGACGCTCGGGCGCCGCCATGCTCGCGGGGACCACCAGGCGCCACGGCTCGTCCACGAGCGGCACGTCGCGCGAGCCGTTGGGCGCCGGGTTCTTGTTCTCCGAGTCCCGCTCGAGGAAGACGACGTCCAGGTCGCCCGCACGGAGCATGCGCACCGAGTCGGCGGGCTCGTGCTCGCGCACGTCGACCTCGACGGCCGGGTAGCGCTCGGCCAGCGGCGCCAGCGCCGGGGCGACGACCGCGCGGATCGCCGTCTGGAACGCACCGATGGCGACCCGTCCGGCGACGCCGTCGCCGAGGGCCGCGATGGCCTGCCGCGCTTCGACCAGCTCGGACTCGATGCGCTCGGCGGCCTCGGCGAGCACCCGGCCGGCAGGGGTCAGGGTGACGCCCCGGGGTCCGCGGTCGAGCACCGCGAAGCCCTCCTCGGCCTCGAGCCTGGCGATCTGCTGCGACACCGCCGACGCCGTGACCCCCAGCAGGTCCGCCGCGGCGAGCACACCACCCGCGCGGTGGACGGCAAGCAGGAACGACAGACGACGAGGATCGGTGGCCATACAGCAATGCTACATGCCTGATCCACGATCGTTCGATTGCGCTGAATGATGTTGTGGGTCACGATGGGCCTCGTCACCGCGCAGAGCACGGCGAAGCCGACGAGCCGGGCGGGGACCCCACCACCTACTGCCGTCCCGCGGCGCGCTCGCGCGCGCCCGCAACCTCGTTTCGGAGCCCGTCATGTCGCTGATCAGCCTGATCACCCTCCTCGGCTGGGTCGGCGCTGTGGCGGGCATCGTCGCGTACGGCATGGTCAGCAGGGGGCAGTGGGGGCCCGGCTCGTTCGCGTTCCAGCTCACGAACCTCGGCGGGGCGACCGCGATGTTCCTCGTCGCGGCCGTCAACGGCGTCTGGCCGTCGGCCGCCGCCAACGTCGCGTGGATGGTCATCGGCACCCACGCCACCGTCACCATCCTCCGCAAGCGCGCGGCCGACCGTGCCGCGCGGCGCGAGGCGCAGCCCGCCGAGCGTGAGGACGAGCACGTGGGCGAGCCGTTTCTCAAGATCGCGGCCTGAGCCGCCCCCTCGCGTCGCGGCGGCGCGCAGCCGCACCCGTGTCACCCCGCGGTCGCCGCTCCGACCCGCACGTCGACGACGACGGCACGGTGGTCGCTGCTGCCCAGGTCGACCGTGTCGGCGGGGCCGAGCGCCTGCACGCCGACGGGCCCCGCGTCGTCGACCAGGACGTGGTCGAGGCCGAGTCGCGGTCGTTCTCGCGGGTAGGTCGGATCGGTCACGAGGTCCCGCCATCCCGTGATCTCCGCGGGCTCCTGGCCGCGGATGTTGAGGTCGCCGAGCAGCACGAGCGGTCGCGGGGCGGTGGCCAGGCGGTCGACGAGCCAGCGGAGCTGCGTCCGGTTCCACGTGGAACCGGAGGTCAGATGGGTGGCGGCCACGGTCAGCGGCCCGTCGGGGGTCTCGACGACGGCGCACGCCGCGACCCGCGGCTGGTCGGGGCCGAGCTGCAGCCTGCCGAAGAGCCACGTCGAGCCGAGCGGCAGGCGCACGTGCCGCCACTCGCGCACGGGGTGCCGCGAGATCAGCGCGATGCCGTACCCGGGCACGTCGTCGGGCTCGTCGCCGCGCGCGCGCCGTCGGGAGAACCACGTCCCGACGTAGGCCCGCGCGGCCGCCCGGCCGGCGCGGGTGCGCAGCACGCGGGCCGCCGCCGGAACCAGCGCCCGGCCTCTGGCGCGCGCGAGCGGCTCCAGCGCGAGCGCCGGGTCGTCGGGCCCCGGGGCCTGGCCGGGAGCGGCGCGCGGCGGCTCGATCCGCCCGGCGACGGCCGGCACGTACCGGTACTCCGTCGCGTCCATGGCGTCGGCGACCAGCCGCGCCAGGTGTGCGCCGTCGGACCGCACCTGCCCGCGGTCCACCTCCTGCAGCGCGACGACGTCGGCGTCGAGCCCCGCGACGGCGGCGGCGAGGAACGCCGGGTCGACGCGCCCGTCGGGCATCCGCCCGTGCTGGACGTTGAAGGTCACGAGTCGCACGCTCATCGAGCCCCATCGTCGCGGCGGCGTACGCCGGGTGCGAGTCGGGGCTACAGCGTCCGCTGCCAGGCCGCGATGCGTTCCGCCGCGCGCGCGACCGTGTCGGGGGACGCGGCGAACGACAGCCGGACCCACTCGTGGCCGCGTACCGAGTCGAAGTCGGTGCCGGGCGTGATCGCGACGTCCGCCTCCTCGAGCAGGCGGGCGCAGTACGTCTGCGAGTCCAGGCCGGTCGCCGCGATGTTGCCGTACAGGTAGAACGCCCCGTCTGCGGGCGCCACGGGGTCCCAGCCGAGCTCGTGCGCGCGCTCGAGCAGCGCCGCACGGGAGACGGCGTACCGCTCGACGTTGGCCGCAGCCGCCGCGTACGCGGCCTCGTCGAACGCGGCGATGCCCGCGTGCTGCGCGAGCGCCGGGGGAGAGAGGGCGACGTTCCCGGCGAGCGCGTCGACGGGCGGGACCAGCTCCTCGGGGAGCACCAGCCACCCGAGCCGCCACCCGGTCATCGCCCAGTACTTGGAGAACGAGTTGACGACCACCGCGTCGTCGTACACGGCAGCCGTGGCCTGGTGTACATCGCCACCGTAGGCGATGCCGTGGTAGATCTCGTCGCTGATGAGCCGCACGTCGTGCTCCTCGCACCAGCGCGCGACGGCGTCGAGCTCCTCGGGCGTGATCATCGTGCCCGTGGGGTTCGCGGGGCTCGCGACGACGACTCCGTCGAGCCCGCCGCCGTAGTAGGCCTCCATGAGCTGCGCCACCGTGGGCTGGTAGCGGGTCTCAGGGCCGCAGTCGAACTCGACGACCTCGCAGCCCAGCGCCGCGAGGATGTTCTTGTACGCCGGATATCCGGGCCGCGCGAGGGCCACGCGGTCGCCGACGTCGAAGGCCGCGAGGAACGCGAGCACGAACCCGCCGCTCGACCCCGTCGTCACGGCGATCCGCGCGGGGTCCACCTCGAGGTCGTACCAGCGCCGGTAGTGCCCGGCGATGGCCGCCCGCAGCGCGGGGACGCCCAGCGCCTCGGTGTAGCCGAGGTCGCCCGACCGGAGCACCGCGATCGCCCGCTCCCGCACGACGTCGGACGCGCCCGTCGACGGCTCGCCCGCGCAGAGGTTGAGGACGTCGCGGCCGGCCGCGCGTCGCTGGTTGGCGGCCGCGAGGATCTCCATCACGGCGAACGGGGGCACGTGCGAACGGCGCGACACCTTCATGCCCCCATCTTGCCCGTCCGGCAAACATGACCTCCTCGTGAGCCGATCGTTGCCCACTCGTGCTGGACGAGGACGCCACCTGAAAGGACGCTGAACCCATGAGCACACCTCGGAGCGTCACAGGGTCCCGCACCACGCCGCTCACGACGCGGGGAGCGGGGCAGCGCCTCAGGCCGGCCGCCGCGGTCGGCGGCGCCGTCGCCGCGGCACTGCTCGCCGCCGCCTGCTCGTCGCCCGACCCGGACCAGGGCATGGTGGTCGCGGAAGGAGTCGAGGCCCGGCAGGTCGGCGCGCGCGACGCGTCCGCCGTCCCCGACCTGGTCGACGCGACCCGGCGGATCGGGGCCACGCTGCTGACCGCGGCGCCCGCGGACGACAACGCCGTCGTCTCGCCGTCGAGCCTCGCCCTCGCGCTGTCCATGCTGGCGGAGGGGTCGCGCACCACCTCGCTCGCCGAGCTCGAGGCCGCGCTCGGCGCCACGGCGGAGGACCGCCGCGACGCCGTCGCCGCGCTGCGCGGCGCACTGGGGACGTATGACGGCGACCCTGCCGTGGTTCAGGACAAGGAGCTGCCCGAGCGCCCGATGGTGCACCTCGCCGCCCAGGTCGTGGTCGACGACCAGCTCACACCGGACCCCGACTACCTGCACACGCTGGCCGACGTCTACGGCGCTGGCGTCCAGCACGTCGACCTCGGCTCGGACAGGGGCAAGGGCGCCCTCGACGACTGGGTCCGCTACCACACGGGTGGCCTGGTCGAGCAGTCCGCGATGACGCCGGGGCCCGACCTGCGCGTCGTGCTCCAGGACGCGGTCGTGCTCGCGGCACGCTGGGCCGACCCGTTCCCCGAGTACGCGACGGACTCGCGCCCGTTCACGCTCAGCGACGGCACCGAGGTCCAGACCGAGACCATGGCGAACGGCCTCGTCGTCGCGTACGCCGAGGCCGACGGCTGGCGGGCCGCCCGCATGCCGTACGTCGGCAGGTCGCTGCACGCCGACCTGGTCCTGCCGCCCGCCGGCACCGACCCCGCGGCGGCGACGCCGGAGCTGCTGGCCGCGCTCAGCGCGGCGCTCGACGACGCCGAGCCGCAACAGGTCCTGCTCCAGCTCCCCACGCTCGACGTCTCCGGGGAACCGCTCGACCTGCGTCCCGCGATGTACGCCCTCGGCGTGGGCTCGGTGCTCGACCCCGGCACGGCCGACCTCACCGGGATGGGCGCCGACGACGGCGGCCAGCCGCTGTTCATCGCCCAGGCGATGCAGCAGGCCGTGCTCCAGGTCGACGAGGAGGGGACTCGCGCAGCGGCGGTCACGGAGATGGGCGCCGAGGCGGGCTCCGCGCCGCTCGACCCGCCGGTCGAGCTGTTCCTCGACCGCCCGTTCCTCATGCAGATCGCCCACACCGAGACGTCGTGGCCGCTGTTCGTCGCGGCGGTGCGGGACCCGCGGCACTGACACGAGGACGACTGCTGGCTCTACGGTGAGCCCGTGACCACCGCAGCCGACGTCGTCGCCGTCATCCAGTCCGCCCTCCCGGCCGCCCGCCGGCCGGTCACGGTCGACCAGTTCCTCGACGGCGACCCGGCCACGCCGGTCACGGGGGTCGCGACGACGATGACGGCGACGCTCGACGTCCTCCGCGCGGCGGTCGAGGCGGGCGCGAACCTGGTGATCACCCACGAGCCGCTCTACTTCGACCATCACGACGGCGCACGCACCGACCTGGACGCCGAGAACGACCCTGTGTACGGAATCAAGCGCGCTTATGTCCAGGAGCACGGCCTCGTCGTCTGGCACCTGCACGACCAGCAGCACGACACCCTCCCCGACGGTGTCGACGCCGCGACCGCCGCTGAGCTGGGCTGGACGCTCGACCCCGCAGAGCCTGACGCAGGAAGCACGGCGACGATCGAGCCCATCACCCTGGGCGACCTCGCCCGCCACCTCGCCGACACCCTCGGCGCCACCGCGCTGCGCTACGTCGGCGACCCGTCCGCCGTGGTCCGCAGGGTCGGCCTCGACCTCGGCTTCCGGGGCTTCGGCCGCAACCGCGCGCTGCTGCGCCGGGACGACGTCGACGTCGTCGTGACCGGCGAGGTGCACGAGTGGGAGACGGGCGGCTACGCCGTCGACGCGGTCGCGACGGGAGTCGCGAAGGGCCTCGTCGCCGTCGGGCACGTTCCCTCGGAGCAGGCCGGCATGCGGGCCGTCGCGGCGTGGCTGCCGGGCGTGCTCGCCGCGGCGGGCCACGCCGTCCCGGTCACGCACGTCGCGACGTCCGACACCTTCCGCGCGCTCTGACCTGCTCGTTGTTACCGTCCGAAGCGTGACCGAGCAATGGGTGCCCGACGTCCTGCCGGGCTACGAGCAGCTCACGCTCCCGCTCGCCCCCGACGACGAGGGCGACGTCGTCGCGACCCTGGTGCGCCGGGCGGAGCCCGGGCCCGACGGCGGCGTGGACCTCCTGTACGTGCACGGCTGGATCGACTACTTCCACCAGACGCACGTCGCGGACTTCTGGGAGGGCATCGGCGTCCGGTTCCACGCCCTCGACCTGCGCAAGTACGGCCGCAGCCTGCGGGAGCACCAGACGCCGGGCTTCATCACCGACCTGCGCGCCTACGACGAGGAGATCGACGCCGCCCTGGCCGCGATGGGCCACGACGGGACGCGCAGGCTCGTGCTGCTGGGCCACTCGACCGGTGGCCTGACGCTCGCCCTGTGGGCGGACCGCCATCCGGGCCGCGCCGACGCGCTCGTCCTCAACGCACCGTGGCTCGAGTTCCAGACCCGCACCCTGGGCCGCCGCGTGCTCGAGGGGCCGGTGCGCGCGCACGCCGCCGTCGCACCGCGCAGCCACCTGGTCAACGTCGACCAGGGCTTCTACGCCCGGACCATCTCGAAGCGCTACGAGGGGGAGTGGGAGTACGACGAGCGGTGGCGGCCCGACCTGGGCTGGCGGGCCACGCCCGCCTGGCTCGCCGCGGTGTTCAGCGGGCACGAGCGCGTGGCGCAGGGTCTGACGATCGACGTCCCGATCCTGGTGCTGCTCTCGGCTCGCTCGACGCCGCCCGTGCGCTGGTCGGAGGACCTCAAGAGCACCGACTCGGTGCTCGACGTGCCGGGTGTCATGCGCCGCGTCCCCAACCTCGGCTCGCTCGTCACGCTGGCCCGGTTCGAGGGCGCGCTGCACGACGTGACCCTGTCGCGCAAGGAGGTCCGGGACCAGGTCTTCTTCGAGATGGAGCGCTGGTTCCGCGCGTACGTGGCACCCGTCCCGGCGCGCGAGGAGCCGCGTCCGACGTGGTGGCAGCACATGGTCGCCGCGTTCCGGCGGGCTAGCGCCGCCCCGCCGGCCTGAGGCGTCAGGTCAGCGGCTTGGCCATCTCGACCTCGGTGCCGATCTTGCCGTCGAAGGTCAGCCCCGTGGCCACGAAGCCCGCCTTGGCGTAGGCGGCCTGCGCACGCGGGTTGTCGGCGTGCACGTACAGCCGCGCCCGCTCCGCCCCGTGCTCGCGCCCCCAGTCGACGACGGCGGCGATCGCCTGCTGGATGAGTCCCCGCCCGCGGTGGTCCGGGTGCAGCCAGACGCCGACGACGTGGACCTGCCGCTGCTCGACCGGGAGCGGCACGTAGTCGTCCGCGCCGGGCTCTTCGAGCAGACCGGTCGCGGAGCCCACCCAGCGTCCGTCCTCGGCGACGACGACGTACTGCGCGACGCTGCCGCCGGACGCCGCCCCGGCGGCCCGGCTCTTCCAGAAGTCGTCGAGGTGGTTCGACTCGAACTCGTGGCTGGTGAGGAAGGCCAGCGGCGCGAGCGGGTCCTGCAGCGCCTCGAGCCGGAGGGCGCGGACTGCTTCCCACTCCTGGGCGCGCACGCGCCGGATGGTGTAACCCATGCGGGAATCTTGGCAGAAGCGTCCCGGCATTTCGGACCAGTCAGGCAAGCCGTTGCCGCACGTACTCGACGATCCCCGGTGTCGCCGCCTCGATCTCGCGCAGGCACACCTCGAAGTCCTCCATGCCGCCGTACCAGGGGTCCTCGACGTCGAGCAGGTGCTCGCTGTCGCCGTCGGCCAGCACGGGGGCGTCGGGGTCGAAGGACCGGAACATGCGGATGACGGGCCGGCTGGGGACGGTCGGCGGGCTGGACAGCTCACCGCCCTCGCCGACCCCGACGAGCCGGCGCAGCGCCCGGGCGTGGTGCGCGGTCATGGCGAGCACGAGGTCGCGCTCGCGCAGGTCGGCCGCGGTCACCCGGCGTGCGGTGTGCGCGTCACCCCGGGGGTAGCCGTGCGCGGAGAGGACGCTGCGCGCACGCCGGTCCACCGGGTTGCCCTGCTCCTCGCCGGAGACGCCGGTGGAGTCCACGACGACGGCGCCGTCGAGCCCCTCGGCCGCGAGCGCCTCGCGCAGCACGATCTCGGCCATGGGAGACCGGCAGATGTTGCCGGTGCAGACCGTCATGATCCTCAGGGGCGCACGCACGCCCGACGCCTCGTTCCGCTCGCTCATGCGGACGATCCTGCCTCAGCCGGTGCGGGCGCGAGGCCGAGCGGCGCGTTCGGGCCCGTCTTACCGTGTCTCCATGACGCGCCAAGGGGATGACGTCGTCGCCGTGACGGGCGCGAGCGGACGGCTCGGCACCCGACTCGCGCTGCGACTCGCCGCTGCGGGGGCGCAGCAGCGCCTGATCGTGCGCGACCGTTCGCGTGCGCCGCGGCTTCCGGACGGGTCGGTGCTTCCCGACGCCGACGTCGCCGTCGTGTCCTCGTACGCGGACCGGGACGGGATGCGGCGGGCCCTCGACGGGGCCCACGTGATGTTCCTGGTCAGCGGGCGCGAGGCGCCGGACCGGGTGGCCCAGCATCTCGCCGCCGTGGACGCCGCGGCCGCAGCCGGCGTGGAGCGGGTCGTCTACACGTCGTTCGTGGGCGCGGCCGCGGACGCCACGTTCACCCTTGCCCGCGACCACTTCGCCACGGAGCAGCACCTGCGCCGGTCGGGCATGCGGTGGACGTTCCTGCGCAACAACCTGTTCCACCGCGCGATCACCACGTTCGTCGGTGACGACGGCGTGATCCGGGGCCCGGCGGGGGAGGGCCGGGTCGCGTCGGTCTCGCACGACGACGTCGCCGACGTCGCGACCGCCGTCCTGCTCGACGAGCGCTCGCACGCGCACGACGCCCGCACGTACGAGCTCACGGGCCCGACGGCGATCACGCTGGCGGAGGCGGCGGCCACGCTGGCGGACCTCACGGGCCGCCCGATCCGCTACCAGGCGGAGTCGGTCGAGGAGGCGTACCGCTCGCGCGCGCACTACGACGCCGCACGCGCGGAGGTCGAGGGCTGGGTGACGAGCTACACGGCGATCGCCGAGGGCACGCTGGAGGAGGTCTCGGACGACGTGCGCCGTCTGGTGGGCCGCCCGGCGCGGTCGTTCGCGGACTGGCTGGACGACTACCCGGACCAGTGGGCGCACCTGGTGCGCTGAGGGCCGCTGCGCCGACGGCGTAATGGCGTGGACCTGTGCCGTGGCCGCGCGTAACGTCGCATGCACATCAGAAGGGAGGTGATCCGAGAACATGAAGTTCCTTCGGACCGATGAGGTGGTCGCGCGCTAGCGCGTCCTGATTCTCCCGCCGCCGACAACCGTCAGGGTCGGTGGTGACAGGACTCGGTGGCGATGCCAACGCGCCCACCGGAGCCCGCGGGTGCCGTGCCCTCGTCCAGCACGGCAGGGGTCTCACCCCGACCCGCGGGCTCTCCTGTGCCCGTTTTGCCACCTTCCCGCCGAAACGTTTTTGACGCTTGGCCGTCAGATCGTGGTGCAGCACAGTGAGCCGCCTACCCGAGCTCGAGGAGGAGCAATGCTCGCTGCGCACTCTGTCCGCGCACGCACCCTGGCCCTGCTGGGTGCGCTGGCGCTGGCCCTGGCGGCAGGAGTGGTGGCGGTCCAGACGGTGACCGCCCCGACCGCGTCCGCCCACGGAGCGGTCACCGATCCACCGACCCGCAACTACGGCTGCTACGAACGCTGGACCGAGTCCCACTGGCAGGACCCGATCCAGGCGACGGTCGACCCCATGTGCGACGGCGCGTGGAAGTCGGAGCCGAACGCCATGTGGAACTGGAACGGCATGTACCAGAACGGCCTCGGCACCGACTACAAGTCGAAGGTCACGGGTGGTTCCGTCTGCTCGGCCGGCCACGCCGAGTCCGGCCGCTACGACTACCTCGACACCCCGGGGAAGTGGGTCGCCCAGGGCGTCGACCGCAACTTCACGCTGACGCTGACCGACGGCGCGAACCACGGCGCCGACTGGCTGGAGATCTACGTCACGAAGGCCGGCTTCGACCCGACGACGCAGAAGGTCGACTGGTCGAACCTCGACCTCGTCAAGACGACCGGCCGCTACCCGGCGACGTCGCCCTACGTCACCGACGTCACCCTGCCCGCCGACCGCTCGGGCCGTGCCGTCCTGGTGACGGTGTGGCTGGCGTCGCACCAGGACCAGAAGTACTTCCTGTGCTCCGACATCAACATCGGCGGCGGTGACCTGTGGCCGACGGAGTACCCGCCGTACCCCGGCTCGACCCCGCCGCCCACGACGCCCACCTCGACGCCCACGACTACGCCGTCGACCGACCCGAGCACGCCGCCGCCCGGTGACGGCTCCTGCACGGCCACGGTGTCCGTCGTGAACTCGTGGCCCGGCGGCTACCAGGCCGACGTCGTGGTCACGGCCGGTAGCAGCGCGATCACGGGCTGGTCGGCCACCCTGTCCGGCGCGACCATCTCCCAGGCGTGGAACTCGAAGCTCTCGGGCACCACGCTGACGAACGAGGCGTGGAACGGCAGCGTCGGCGCCGGCGCCTCGACGACGGCCGGCTTCATCGGCAGCGGCACCCCGCCGACGTCGGCCACCTGCACCGCGAGCTGACGCCACACCTCCCGGTCAGTCCGCTGCACGGCCCGGAGGGGGCCGGGGCACGTCCCCGGCCCCCTCCGGCATGTCACACCCGGCCGTCCCGCCTCGTCCCGCGTGCAGCACAGACCGTGCGGACACCGACAGGGAACGGGTGAGAACGATGCGTGTCTTCGTCGCCGGCGGAACGGGTGCCGTCGGGAGCCGGCTGGTGCCCCAGCTCGTCGCACGCGGCCACGAGGTGACCGCGACGACCTCCCGACCGGACAAGGTCGGCGCGTTGCGGGCCCTCGGCGCCCGCGCCGTCGTCGTCGACGGGCTCGACGCCGCAGCCGTCGGCGAGGCGGTCGCCGCGGCCGCGCCCGACGCCGTCGTGCACCAGATGACGGCCCTCGGGGGCGGCATCGACCTGCGCCACTTCGACCGGTCGTTCGCGCTCACCAACCGGCTGCGCGTCGAGGGCACCGACCACCTGGTGGCCGCAGCGGCCGCGACCGGCGCGCTCGTCGTCGCGCAGAGCTACACGGGCTGGCCGAACGAGCGGTCCGGCGGCTGGATCAAGGACGAGGAAGACCCCCTCGACCCCGACCCGCCCGCCGCGCAGCGCGAGAGCCTCGCCGCGATCCGCTACCTCGAGGACGCCGTGCGCAAGGCCGACGGCATCGTCCTGCGCTACGGCGCCCTCTACGGCGACGCCCACGACCCGATGCTCGAGACCATCCGCCGGAGACGCTTCCCGATCATCGGCAAGGGCCAGGGCACCATGTCCTTCACGCACCTGGACGACGCCGCAGCTGCGGCCGTCCTCGCCGTCGAGCGCGGCGTCGACGACGGCGTGCGGGGCGTCTTCAACATCGTCGACGACGAGCCCGCGCCCGCGTTCGTGTGGCTGCCCGAGGTGGCGGCCGCGGTGGGCGCGAAGCCGCCCCGCCGGGTGCCGGTGTGGGTCGGCAGACTGGCGGGCGGCGAGGTCGCCGCGACGTGGCTGACGTCGACGCGCGGGTCGTCCAACGACCGCGCGAAGCGCGACCTGGGACTGCGGCTGCGCTGGCCGTCGTGGCGGCAGGGGTTCCGGGAGGGCCTGGCGGGCTGAGGCTGCTCGCCGTCGAGATCCGTTCGTCGGATCGCATCTCGAGCCTCTGCGAGTCATCCGACGGATCTCGCGAGACCGGGGCTTGTCCCACGAGGACGGAACGACGAAGCCCCCGACCGGATCAACCGGCCGGG
>CBINDH010000056.1:0-11698 GCA_966249365.1 uncultured Xylanimonas sp.
TCATCGCCGACGACACCGCCGAGCACCTCAAGTCCGGCCTCGCGGGCGACCGCGTGGTCACGCGCGTGCCCGCCGCCGACGTCGCACGCTTCGCCGAGCTCGCCGCGAACACCCCCGGCACCCGGGCCGTGCAGGTGACCGGCACCGACGTCGAGCTCCGGTCCGCCGACGGCCCCGCCGCCGTGCCCGGCCTGCTGCGCGCCGCCGACGCCACCGGCATCGCCGTCGCCGCCGTGCAGGTCCACCGGCCCACGCTCGACGACGTCTTCCTCGCGCTGACCGGGCGCAGCCTGCGCGAGACCGGCATCCCCGAGACCGCCACCGAGGAGGCAGCGGCATGAACACCGTCGACACGCTCCACGCCACCGGCCCGGCCACCGCCCAGGCGGCCCGCCCCGCACCCGCGCACTCGTTCCTGCGCGACACCGGCATCGTCCTGGTCCGCGAGCTGCGGCCCGTCGTCCGCGACCCGTTCTCGCTCGTGTTCGGCCTCGTGCAGCCGCTCGTCTTCCTCGCGCTGTTCGGCCCGCTGCTGGTCGGCTCGATGGGCGGGTCGCAGACCGTCGGCGGCGACGTCTGGCAATGGTTCGTCCCGTCGATCCTGCTGATGACGACGCTCTTCGGCACCTCGACCACCGGCTCCAACCTGCAGGTGGACATGCAGACGGGCGCTCATGAGCGGATGCTCGTCGCCCCGCTCACCCGGTCCTCGCTGCTCGTGGGCCGGGCCCTGAAGGAGATGGTGCCGATCGTCGCGCAGTCCGTGGTGGTCGTGCTCGTCATGGTCCCGTTCGGGTTCTCGCTCGACGTCGTCGGCGGGGTCCTCGGGCTCGCCATGCTGGCCGTGCTCGGCGTCGGGATCGGCTCGCTGTCCTACGCGCTCGCCCTCGCGGTGCGCAAGCAGGAGTGGATGTTCTGGATCGTGCAGCAGACCGTGCTGTTCCCCGTGATGCTGCTCTCCGGGATGCTGCTGCCGCTCGAGACCGGCCCGCGGTGGATGCAGGTCGCCGCCCACGCCAACCCGCTCACCTACGTGGTCGACGCGCAGCGGTCGCTGTTCGCGGGCGACCTGGCGGCCGCGGCCGTGGCGTGGGGCTGGGCCGCGGCGGTCGTGACCGCGGCCGTGGGGCTCGGGGTCGGGATCCGCGCGATGGTCCGCAGCACGGACTAGGGGTTGCGACGGGGCTCGACCAGCCAGGGGCTGGTCGGGCCCCGTCGAACCCTCGTCAGCGGCTGTGGATCAGGTCGTGGACCGGGATGATCTCGTCGCGGCGCGGGCCGACGCCCACCGCCGAGATCCGGCAGCCCGAGATGTCCTCGAGGTGGCGCAGGTACGCCTGCGCGTTCGCGGGAAGATCCTCGATCGACCGCGCACCCGAGATGTCCTCGAACCAGCCCGGCAGCTCCTCGTAGATGGGCTTGGCGTGGTGGAAGTCGCTCTGGTTGTCAGGCATCTCGTCGAAGCGCGTGCCGTCGACGTCGTAGCCCACGCACACCGGGACCTTGTCGAGGCCCGTGAGCACGTCGAGCTTGGTGACCACGAGGTCGGTCAGGCCGTTGACGCGGGAGGCGTAGCGGGCGATGACGGCGTCGTACCAGCCGGTGCGCCGCGCGCGACCCGTGGTGACGCCGTACTCGCCGCCCGTCTTGCGCAGGTACTCGCCCTTGTCGTCGAACAGCTCGGTCGGGAACGGCCCCTCGCCGACGCGCGTCGTGTACGCCTTGATGACGCCGATGACGGAGTCGATCCGGGTCGGCCCGATGCCCGAGCCGGTCACCGCGCCGCCGGCCGTCGCGGACGACGACGTCACGAACGGGTAGGTGCCGTGGTCGATGTCGAGCATCGTCGCCTGGCCGGCCTCGAAGAGCAGCGTCTTGCCCTCGTCGAGCGCGTTGTTGAGCACCAGCGGCGTGTTGGCGACCATCGGCTTGAGCCGGTCGGCGTACGCCAGCAGCTCCTCGGTGACGGCGTCCACGTCGACCGCGCGGCGGTTGTACATCTTGACCAGCAGGTGGTTCTTCTGGTTGAGGGAGCCCTCGATCTTGTCGTGCAGGATCTTCGGGTCGAACAGGTCCGCGATGCGGATGCCGAGGCGGTTGATCTTGTCCGCGTAGGCCGGGCCGATGCCGCGGCCCGTCGTGCCGATGCGGCGCGAGCCGAGGAACCGCTCGGTGACCTTGTCGAGCGTGCGGTGGAAGCTCGTGATGACGTGCGCCTGGCTGCTGACGAGCAGCCGCGACGTGTCGACGCCGCGCGACTCGAGCGCGTCGAGCTCGCCGAAGAGGACCTCGATGTCGACGACGACGCCGTTGCCGATCACGGGGACGACGCCGTCGGAGAGGATGCCCGAGGGCAACAGGTGCAGCGCGTACTTCTCGTCCCCGATGACGACCGTGTGACCGGCGTTGTTGCCGCCGTTGAACTTCACCACGTAGTCGACGCGGGACCCGAGCAGGTCCGTCGCCTTGCCCTTGCCCTCATCGCCCCACTGGGCACCGACGAGCACGACCGCTGGCATGGGGGATCCTCTCCCTTGAATGGTTGGGGTCCGGGCCGTCGGGCGGCACTGCGCCGCCACTGACCGGACAGCAGCGCAGTTTACCGGCATTTGACCATCTGACCCTGGTGAAGTCGCGTACGCTCGCAGCATGATCGAGATCGCGACGTCGCCGGCGACGACGACACTCGTGATCACTGGTGACCTCGACCTCGCCGAACGCGACCAGTTCCCGGAGATCGCCTCGCGCGTCGTCGGGCTGCGTCGTCAGCTCCTGGTCATCGACATGTGCCGCGTGACGTTCATGGACTCCACCGGCGCAGCGTTCCTCATCTCGCTGGCCGACTCGGGCCGTAAACGCGGCGGGGCGACGGTCCTGCGCGGCGCCGACGAGCGCGACCTGTTCGTGCTCGAGGTGTGCGGCGCGCTCGACATGTTCCGGGTCGACCGCGACCACGTCTGCGAGGGCTCCGCGGCGAGCGCCGCGTTCGCGCGCCCCGCGCCCGAGCGGGCGGAGCCGCCGCGACGCGAGCCGCCGACGCTGCCACAGCGCCCCCGGCCCCGCGGCTGACCCGGTCACCGGTGCGCGAGCGACGCGCTCGGCTGCTTGACCTTCGCCCACACGAGCTTGCCTGAGCCCGACGGCCGCCAGCCCCAGTCCGCCAGCCGCTCGACGATCTGCATGCCGAACCCGCCGACGCGGTTGGGATGACCGTCCGTGGTCACGGGCGGCGCCGGGTTGGCGTCCTCGACCTCGATGCGCAGGCCGTCGCCCGTGTCGAACAGCCGCAGCGAGATGTTGCCCCACCCGTGCAGCACGCCGTTGGCGACGAGCTCGGAGACCACCAGCTCGGCCGACGCCGAGTCCTGCAGGCCCCACGCCTCGCACGATCGCAGCACCGCGTGGCGCGCGCGCCCGATCGACGCCGGCTCGCTGGGCAGCAGCCAGCGCCGCGAGCGCGGCGAGAGCGCCGGCGTCGCGGCGTCGGCCACCGGGTCGGGCAGCCGCACGACGACGATGGCGACGTCGTCCTCGGGCGCGTCGGCGAGGCGGCTCAGCAGCTCCTCGCCGACCCCGGCGGCGTCGCGCGCGGTGATGCGCGTCGACGTCTCGACCAGCGCGTCGAGGCCCACCTTGAGCGAGCGGTCGCGGCGCTCGATGAGCCCGTCGGTGTAGAAGAGCAGCACGTCGCCGGGGCGCAGCACCTCGCGCGCCGTGCGGCGGTCGACGAAGCCGAAGCCCACGAGCGAACCGCCGCCCTCGTCGAGCTGGCGGACCGTGCCGTCCCGCAGCAGCAGCGGCGGCAGGTGCCCCGCGCGGGTGTACTCCATGTCCCAGCGCTCCCCCTCGGCCCCGTCGGAGTCGGGTCGCGGGGTGAGCGTGGCGTACACGAGGCTCGCCGAGCGCGGGATCCGCATGCCCTGGACGAGCTGGTCGACGCGGTCGAGCACCAGGCCCGGGGTCGTGAGCTCGTACGCGTAGGACCGCACGACCGACCGGAGCTGGCCCATCGCGGCGGCGGCCTCGACGTCGTGGCCGACGACGTCGCCGATCACGAGGCCGACGGTCTCGCCGTCGATGTCGAGGACGTCGTACCAGTCGCCGCCCACCTGGGCGTGCTCGGCGTTGGGGGCGTAGTACGTCCACACGTCGAGGCCGGTGACGTCGGCCTGCTCGGGCAGCATCGCGCGCTGCAGCGCCTCCGCGAGCCGGTGCTCGCGGGCGTACAGGCGCGCGTTGTCGATGGCGGTGCCGGCGCGCCGGGCGATGACCTCGACGACGGTCCGGACCTCGTCGGGCTCGCTGAGCACCGAGGTGAACCCCTCGCCCGACGGCGAGACGCGGGCCTGGTCGCCGTTCCAGGTGACCAGCAGGCCCAGCACCTGCCGCCGCCCGCCGACCGCGTGCACGACGACCGAGGCCGGGCGGACGCCCGTCTCCTCCAGCACGCGCGTCACCAGGTCGCGGCGCAGCCACCCCGACGCGCTGAACGGCGGGTACTCGACGTCCAGCCGGACGAGCACGGGACCGTCGACGAGCCCGTCGAGCAGGTCCTGAACGGCGTCGACCGTCTCGACGCCGTGGCGCGGCGTCCCCGCCTCCTCGGGAGCGGCGGGGTCCTCCTCGACGACGTAGCGCGCGTGCCGGCGACCGCGGCCCCCGGGCGGTGCCGCGATGTCGATGCCCTCGGCGTACAGCAGGCCGTCGTCGTTGAGGTAGAACGCGGCCCACGGCACCACGGAGCGCAGCAGCTCCGCGATGTCGCGCAGCGCGAACGGGTACTCGAGGTCACCGAGCAGCTCGGTGGTCTGCGCGACCAGGTCGAGGTCGGCACGCTGACGGCGCTCGACGGCCAGCGTCTGCAGCTGCGCGGACCGCTCGTCGACGTACTCGGAGACGTCCACGCTGATGCCGAGGTAGTGCGTCACCCGCCCCGCGTCGTCGTGCCTCGGGGTGAAGGTCACGTGCGCCCAGTACGTCGCGCCGGTCGCCTTGCGGCACTGCATCGTCCACGTGCCGCCCTCACCGGACGCCAGGGCGGGCACGGCCACGGCCCCCGTCGCCGGGTCGACCAGGACGTGCTCGAGCGGTCCCAGCGACGCGCGGCCGGGCACCGGAGGGGGCGCGCCGACACCGGCCCGCACGCCCGTCTTCGTCGCGAACGCCTCGTTCACCCACAGGAGCGGCAGCCCGTCGTCGTACGAACCGGTCAGGAACATGCACAGCGACGTTCCCTCGACGAGTTCTGCGAGAAGCTCCGGGGACGGTTGGGCGTCACGCTCCGAAATTTCCGCCATACACCGTTCGTCCCTCTGGTCGTGTCGCTCGTGGTGTTCCTGCTGGTCACTTCACCGTAGTGTGGTCCCGGAAAGCACGCGAGGGCGGAGCCGCGAAGGGAGAATCGTGCGCGACACATCCGACGCCGTCTCAGGGACGGGCACGCACGATAGTGCGGCAGAGCTGGGCGACCCGGCGAGTGTCCACCTGATCGTGGGCGCCTCCCGGGCGCGCATCGTCCTGTCCGGCGAGATCGACGCCGACATCGGGCCCGAGCTCAGCGAGGCCACGGCCGAGGCGGAGGCGACCGGGCTGCCGGTCGAGATCGACGCGCACCACATCACGTTCATGGACTCCTCGGGCGTCGCCTTCCTCGCGCGGCTCGCCTCGCGCATGCCCCAGAAGGTCCGCATCCTGCGCGCCCCGCCGACCGTCAAGTTCCTCCTCGAGGTGACCCGGATCGGCGAGCTCCTCGAGATCGTCGACGAGGACCAGGGCTTCGACTGACCGTCGCGGGCCACCACGCGGACGAGCCCCGCTCCCTTCCGTCCAGGGAGCGGGGCTCGCGTCTGCGCGACGGCGGTCTGCGCCGGCGTCAGCGGATCTTCTGACCCACCGAACGCAGCTGCTCGCAGGCCTCGACGATGCGCTTGGCCATGCCGGCCTCGGCAGCCTTCGACCAGGCACGCGGGTCGTACTGCTTCTTGTTGCCGATCTCACCGTCGGCCTTGATGACGCCGTCGTAGTTCTTCAGCATCCAGTCGGCCACCGGGCGCGTGTACGCGTACTGCGTGTCGGTGTCGATGTTCATCTTGATGACACCGTTGTCGACCGCCTCGGCGATCTCCTCCGGCGTGGAGCCCGAGCCGCCGTGGAACACGAGGTCGAACGGGTTCTCCTTGCCGATCTCGTCGCCGACGGCCTTCTGGATGTCGGCCAGGATCGACGGACGCAGCTTGACGGCGCCCGGCTTGTACACGCCGTGCACGTTGCCGAAGGTCAGGGCCGTCAGGTAGCGGCCCTTCTCGCCGGCGCCGAGGGCGCGGACGGTCGCGAGGCCGTCCTCAGCGGTCGTGTAGAGCTTCTCGTTGATCTCCGCGACGTGGCCGTCCTCCTCGCCACCGACGACGCCGACCTCGATCTCGAGGATGGTGCGCGCGGCCTGCGAGAGCTCGAGCAGCTCGGCGGCGATGACGAGGTTCTCGTCGAGCGGGATGTCCGAGCCGTCGAACATGTGCGACTGGAACGTCGGGTTGAGACCCTTCTTGACCTGCTCGGCCTCGAGGGCGAGCAGCGGGCGGACCCAGGAGTCCAGGTTCTTCTTGACGCAGTGGTCGGTGTGCAGCGCGATGTTCACGTTGT
Source organism: uncultured Xylanimonas sp. (assembly GCA_966249365.1). GTDB lineage: Bacteria > Actinomycetota > Actinomycetes > Actinomycetales > Cellulomonadaceae > Xylanimonas. The sequence goes on from CBINDH010000056.1 coordinate 6,640, forward strand.
AGTTCTTGGCGACCTCGGTGGCGTAGGCGGCCAGCGCGAGCGAACCGGCGATGCGGTCCTTGATGGTCGAGCCCGACGCGTACTCGGCGCCGCCCACGGAGACCTGGATGATGCCGTCCGACTCGGCCTCCGCGAAGCCCTGGATGGCGGCGGTGACGGTCGAGGACGACGTGATGTTGACCGCGGGGTAGGCAAACTTGCCAGCCTTCGCCCGGTCGATCATCTCGGCGTAGACCTCAGGGGTTGCGATGGGCATCGTTGATACTCCAAAAGACGAGCGGATGAGCCAACGAGCATCCTCCCATGCCTGTGGCCTGACCGTCATCCGGCGGTCGCCGGGGGCCACATCGCGGGCGCGAGCCGGGCCCTAGCGCGGCGCGTGCTCGAGCGCCCAGGCGAACATCGCGATCGCGCCGGCGGCCCCCGCGTTGAGCGACCGCGTCGAGCCGTGCTGCGTGATGTGGACGACGACGTCGCACGCCGCCTGCGCCGCGGGCGTCAGGCCGGTGGACTCCTGGCCGAGCACGAGGACCGCCCGCGCGGGCAGCGCGCGCCCCTCGATCGGGACCGAGCCGGGGACGTTGTCGACGCCCACGAGCGTCAGCCGCCGGTCGGCGGCCCACGCGGCGAGGTGCTCGGCGTCGGGGTGGTGGTGGACGTGCAGGTAGCGGTCGGTGACCATCGCCCCGCGCCGGTTCCACCGGCGTCGGCCGACGATGTGGACGCCGGCGACGTTGTACGCGTTCGCGGTGCGGACCACCGAGCCGATGTTGAGGTCGTGCGCCCAGTTCTCGATGGCGACGTGCAGCTCGCGCGCCGGGTCCCGGCGGGCGTCGAGCTCGGCGACGATCGCATCGACGGTCCAGTAGCGGAACTCGTCGGCGACGTTGCGCCGGTCCCCGTGCGCCAGCAGCTCGGGGTCCCACCGCTCGCCCTGCGGCCACTCGCCCGCCCAGGGCCCGACCCCGACGTCGTGTCTCGTCTCGCTCGCGTCAGGGGTGGCGGTCATGGGCCACATCCTCCCCCGTCCCGGGTCGCGTCGACCCCGACGACGGCGTCGCGCGTGCTGCGAGCCGCGCCGTCCGTGCTGCGGCGGGCGCCGCGGCCGGTACCGTCGTCGTCGGCGACGGCGTGCACCCGCCCCGTCCCGCTGAACCGCACCCCGGAAGGACGACGATGACCCGCCCCATCTCCGCCTGGCTCACCGACATGGACGGCGTCCTGGTGCACGAGGGGCACGCCATCCCCGGCGCGCCCGAGTTCGTCGCCGCGCTGCGCGACGCCGGCCGCCCGTTCCTGGTGCTGACGAACAACTCGATCTTCACGCCCCGCGACCTGCGGGCCCGGCTCGCGACGTCGGGCATCGAGCTGCCCGAGGAGAACATCTGGACCTCCGCGCTCGCCACCGCGCAGTTCCGGCACGACCAGATCCCGGGCGGCTCGGCGGACGCCCTCGGCGAGGCGGGCCTGACGACGGCGCTGCACGCGGCCGGGTACCCGCTCACCGAGTCCGACCCCGACTACGTCGTCCTCGGCGAGACGCGCACCTACTCGTTCGAGGCGATCACCAAGGCGATCCGCCTCATCAAGGGCGGGGCACGCTTCATCGCGACGAACCCGGACACGACCGGGCCGTCGCTCGAGGGGCCGCTGCCCGCCACCGGCGCGGTCGCGGCGCTCATCCAGTCGGCGACAGGACGCGCTCCCTACTACGTAGGAAAGCCCAACCCGATCCTCTTCCGGTCCGCGCTCAACCGGATCGGCGCGCACTCCGAGGACACCGCGATGGTCGGCGACCGCATGGACACCGACGTCGTCGGCGGCATCGAGGCCGGCCTGACGACGTTCCTCGTGCTCACCGGGTCGACGCGCCCGCAGGACGTCGAGAAGTACCCGTTCCGGCCCAGCTTCGTGAAGGACTCCATCGCGGACCTCGTCGAGCTCGTGTGACGGGGCGCCCCGCTTAATCGGTTCGGGGCCTTATCGGGCCATGTGACCTTCCCTACGGTGACCTGCTGACCCACCGATCGAAGGAGATCCCATGGTTATCCGACGCCGAGCACGATGGGCCGCCCTGGCCGCCGTCGTCTCCCTCGCCTCCGGCGGCGCCGTCGCCCTGGCGGGCAGCGCCGCCGCCGCACCCGGCTGCTCCGTGACGTACAAGGTCGTCAACTCCTGGCAGGGGGGATACCAGGGCGACGTCACCGTGACGAACGTCGGTGACCCCGTCTCGTCCTGGACCGTGGGCTGGACGTTCGCGGCGGGGCAGGGCGTGACCCAGGCGTGGAACGCGACCGTGACCCAGTCCGGCACCTCGGTGACCGCCACGTCGCTCGGCTGGAACGGCGCCCTCGCCACCGGCGCGAGCGCGAACTTCGGGTTCATCGGGTCGGGCAGCGCGACGCCCTCCCCGACGTCGTTCACCGTCAACGGCGTGGCGTGCACCGGCGCGGTGACCCCGACGCCGACCGTGACGCCCACGGTGACGCCCACGCCCACGGTGACGCCGACCCAGACGCCGCCGCCCGTCACGAGCAGCCAGTTCTACGTCGACCCCACCACGCAGGCGTACGACCAGTGGCAGCGGGCGTCGGGCAGCGACAAGGACCTGCTGGCCAAGATCGCGCTCAACCCGGCCTCGTACTGGGTCGGCAACTGGTCGGACGCGTCGCACTCGCGCGCCGAGGTCGCCGACTACACCGCGCGGGCCGTCGCGTCCGGCAAGACCGGCATCCTGACCATCTACGCCATCCCCGGCCGCGACTGCGGCAACCACTCGAGCGGCGGCGTCGCCACCAGCGAGTACGCGGCCTGGATCGACCAGGTCGCCGCCGGCATCCAGGGCAACCCGTACATCGTCCTCGAGCCGGACGCGCTCGCCCAGCTCGGCGACTGCTCCGGGCAGGGCGACCGCGTCGGATACCTCAAGTACGCGGCGAAGAAGCTCGCCCAGGCAGGCGGCCGGGTCTACATCGACGCCGGCCACTCGGGATGGCTGTCCGTGAGCACGGCCGTCGACCGCCTCCGCCAGGTCGGGTTCGACGGCGCCGTCGGCTTCGCCGTCAACACGTCCAACTACCAGACCACCGCCGACTCCCGGGCGTGGGCCGAGCAGGTGTCGCAGCAGCTCGGCGGCGTCGGGTACGTCATCGACACGTCCCGCAACGGCAACGGCTCGAACGGCCAGTGGTGCAACCCCAGCGGGCGCGCGCTCGGCGAGCGGTCCGTCGCGGTCAACGACTCGACCGGCCTCGACGCCCTGCTGGGGGTCAAGCTTCCCGGCGAGTCCGACGGCGCCTGCAACGGCGGGCCGGCCGCCGGGGCGTGGTTCCACTCGATGGCGCTCGAGCTGGCCCGCAACGCGAAGTGGTGACAACGCCGCACTGATGGTTGAGCCCCGATGCCGGTTGAGCCCCGATGCTGGTTGAGCCCCGATGCTGGTTGAGCCCCGTCGAAACCACTGAGGTTTCGACGGGGCTCGACCGGCAGCGGAGCCGTCAGGCCAGGCCGACGTCCTCGAGCGAGAACAGCGGGTGGTACGGCACACCCAGGGCCTCGATCTTCTCGCCCGCCCCCGTGGCGCGGTCCACGATCGTCGCGACGGCCACCACCTCGCCGCCCGCCGCGCGCACCGCCTCGATCGCCGCGATGGGCGAGCCACCCGTCGTCGTCGTGTCCTCGACGACCACCACGCGACGCCCCGCGACGTCGGGACCCTCGATCTGGCGCTGCATGCCGTGCGCCTTGGCCTCCTTGCGGACCACGAACGCGTCCAGGTCCTGCCCGCGCGACGCCGCGGCGTGCAGCAGGGCGTCGGCGATCGGGTCGGCGCCCAGCGTCAGTCCGCCGACGGCGCCGATCTCGGCGGTGCCGTAGCCGAGCTCCTCGAGGTGGTCGAGCATGACGTGGCCCACGAGCGGGGCAGCACGGTGGTGCAGCGTGATGCGGCGCAGGTCGACGTAGTAGTCGGCCTCCTTGCCGGACGACAGGGTCACCTTGCCGTGGACGATCGCGAGCTCCTTGATGAGCTCGAGGAGCTGCTCGCGAGGGGTCGGGGAGAAGTCAGCGTGGGTCACGGAGTCCAGGGTACGGGCGAGGGTGATGATGGGGCCGTGAGCATCACGGACAACGCCGTCTACGCCGAAGGGCGCCGCCAGGCGAACCCGCCGAGCCTCGGGCTGACGCTCGAGACGATGGAGGCGTGCGGCGGCATCGGATGGATCGACCTGCTGCAGCCCACCGAAGCCGAGATCCGGGCCGTCGCCGACGAGCTGGGCCTGCACGAGCTCGCCGTCGACGACGCCGTCAACGCGCACCAGCGCAGCAAGCTCGAAAGGTACGACGACGTCGTCTTCGTCGTGCTGCATCCCGCCCGGTACCTCGACGAGCCCGAGGAGGTCGAGTTCTCGGAGCTGCACGTGTTCGTCGGGCCGCGGTTCGTCGTGTCGGTGCGTCGCGACGGGTTCCCGCGCGTCAGCCCCGTCCGGCGGGCCCTCGAGGCGCGCCCGGACCGGCTCCGCCTCGGGCCGCTGGCCATCCTGCACGCGCTGCTCGACCGCGTCGTCGACGAGTACGCGCCCGTCATCGCGGGCCTCGAGAACGACATCGACGAGATCGAGGACCAGCTCTTCAGCCGCGACGAGGTCGTCTCCCGGCGCATCTACGAGCTGTCCCGCGAGGTCATCGCCCTCCAGCGCGCGACGCGGCCGCTCGTGCAGATCGTCCGCACGCTGGAGACCGGCGGCGTGTTCGCCGACGCGCCCGGCGCGGGCGCCGTGACGGGCGGGAGCGCCGCGATCGACCTCGAGCTGCAGCGCGCGTTCCGTGACGTGCTCGACCACGCCATCCGGTACGCCGAACGCGCCGACGAGTTCCGCGCGATCCTCGACAACGCCCTCACCGTCCACGCCACGCTCGTGGGCCAGGAGCAGAACGAGGAGATGCGACGCATGTCGGAGGCGTCGCTCAAGCAGGCCGAGGCCGCGAAGAAGATCTCGTCGTGGGCGGCCATCTTCCTCGCGCCGACCCTCGTGGCGGGCATCTACGGCATGAACTTCAC
>CBINDH010000057.1:0-11643 GCA_966249365.1 uncultured Xylanimonas sp.
GTCGGGCGCGGCGCCCGCGCGCGGGACGGCGCGCACCACCACCCGCAGCCCGGCGCGCCTCGCGGCGTCGCGTCCCGCGGGCACGGTGACGCGCCGTCAACCGCGTCCGGCGACGCGGGCCGCCAACCCCGTCAAGCGCCAGCGCTGGCTGATCGTCGCGGCTGCGTTCGTGGTCGTCGTCTTCGTCGCGCGCCTGGTGCAGCTCCAGGTCTTCGAGGCGTCCGCGCTCGCCTCCGAGGCGCGCTCGGGGCGCCTGACCACGGAGACCGTCCCCGCGCACCGCGGTGACATCACCGACCGCGACGGCGTCGTGCTCGCGACGTCGGTGGACCGGTACACGATCTCGGCGGACCCGAAGGCGATCCAGGCCTTCCGCGGCGGCAAGCGCGTCGACGCCGAGGGCAACCCGGTGGCCGACGGCGCGCTCGGCGTCGCACAGCTCCTCGCACCCGTCCTCGGGCGCGACGGGGCCGAGCTGGCTGCCGAGATCAACGGCGACGGCCGGTACGTGGTGCTGGCGCGCAACGTCGAGCCGGAGAAGCAGCGCGAGATCCGCGCGCTGCAGCTCTCGGCGTGGATCCGCACCGAGCTCGTCTCCAAGCGCACCTACCCGCGTGGGAACGTCGCGGGCCCGCTCCTCGGCTTCGTCGACGCCGAGCAGACGGGCCAGGGCGGGCTCGAGCGCGCCTTCGACGAGGTGCTCGCCGGCGCGGCCGGGAGCGACACGTTCGAGCGGTCGCTCGACGGCGTGCGCATCCCGGGCGGGCACAGCGTGTCGACGCCGGCGGTGCCAGGCGGCGACCTCCAGCTCACGATCGACTCCGACGTCCAGCGCCGCGCGCAGGACTCGCTCGACGACGTCGTGCGGAGGTTCGGCGCGACGTACGGCATCGCGCTCGTCCAGGACCTGCGCACGGGCGAGATGCTGGCCATGGCCGACTCCGGTTCGGTCGACCCCAACGACCGGTCGGACGCGGACGTCGCCCGGGGCTCTCGGGCCGTGCAGGACATCTTCGACCCCGGGTCGACGTCCAAGGTCATCACGATGGCGGCCGCGATGGAGACGGGCGCGTGGACGGCGGAGAGCCAGTTCGTGGTCCCCGACCGGTTCACGACGCCCAACGGCCAGACGTTCAGCGACTCGCACTCGCACCCGACCTGGAACCTGACCCTGGCCGGCATCCTCGCCCGGTCCTCGAACACGGGCACCGTGCAGGTCGCCGAGAAGATCCCGCCGCAGGTGCAGTACGACTACATGAGCAAGTTCGGCTTCGGGAAGTACACCGGGCTGAACCTGCCGGGCGAGTCGCGCGGCATCCTGCACCCCGTCGACAAGTGGGACGGCCGCACCCGGTACGCCGTGACCTTCGGGCAGGGCGTCTCGGTCAACGCCGTCCAGGCCCTCGACGTGTTCGCCACCGTCGGCAACGGCGGCGTGAGCGTGCCGCCCGTTCTCGTCAAGGGCACGCGCGCCCCCGGCGGCGAGCTCGTGCCCACCGAGCGGGCCAAGGGAACGCGTGTCATCTCCGAGGAGACCGCCGACACGCTGCTGCGCATGATGGAGGAGGTCACGGGCGACGACGGCACCGCGACGGGTGCCCAGATCCCCGGGTACCGCATCGCGGGCAAGACGGGTACCGCGGAGCTCATCATCCCGGGGCGCGCGAAGACGTACATGGCGTCGTTCATCGGCGTCGCCCCCGCGGACGAGCCGCGCTACGTCGTGGGCGTCTTCATCAAGTCGCCGCGCCTCGCCTACGGCGGCACGGTGGCCGTCCCCGTCTTCCGTGACGTGATGAGCTTCGTGCTCCAGCGCGAGGCAGTCCCGCCGAGCGCGCCGGCGCCGGAGCCCATCCCGCTGACCTGGTGAGGGTCGTCACCGGGGTGCGGCCGTGGCTCCGGGCAGAGGCCCGTGACCCATTAGGGTCTACTCCGTGACATCCCCGCTCCAACGGATCCGGCCCTCCGCCACGGCACCACGCAGGGTGCGGGACCTCGCCCACACGTTCGACCTCAGGGTCGCCGGCGCCGTCGCCGAGCAGGAGGTCACCTCGGTCGCATCCGACAACCGCGTGGTGGCTCCGGGCGACCTCTTCGTCGCCCTGCCCGGCGCGCACGCCCACGGCGCGGCGTTCGCCGCCGACGCCGTCGCGCGCGGCGCGACCGCCGTCCTGACCGACGACGACGGCGCCGGCCGGCTCGCCGACCTGACCGTCCCGGTGCTCGTCGCGCCCGACCCGCGCCGCGTGCTCGGACACGTCGCCGCGTGGGTCTACGGCTCGCCCGCCGAACAGCTCGCCACGTTCGCCGTCACGGGCACCAACGGCAAGACCACCACCACGTACCAGCTCGACCACCTGCTGCGCGCGCTCGGCTTCACGACCGGCCTGATCGGCACGGTCGAGATGCGTTCGGGCGACCGCGTGCTGCCCTCGAGGCTCACCACGCCCGAGGCGGCCGACCTGCAGGCGCTGCTGGCCGCGATGCACGAGGACGGCGTGCGCACCCTCGCGATGGAGGTCAGCTCGCACGCGCTCGCGCTGCACCGCGTCGACGGCGTGCGCTACGGCGTCGCCGGCTTCACCAACCTCAGCCAGGACCACCTCGACTTCCACGGCGACATGCAGTCGTACTTCGAGGCCAAGGCGCTGCTGTTCACGCCCGAGCACTCGCGCCGCGGCGTCGTCGTCGTCGACGACGCCTGGGGCGTGCGGATGGCGGGAGCCGCGCGGGTCCCTGTCGCGACGCTGCGCACGGTCGAGGCTCCCGCCGGGGCGACACCCGCCGACTGGACCGTCACCGACGTCACGCCCCACGGCACCGGCTCCGCGTTCACCCTCACCCACACCGACGGCCGCACGCTGCGCACCTCGGTCACCCTGCCCGGTCGCTTCAACGTCGCCAACGCGGCGCTCGCGGTCACCATGGTCCTCGAGGGCGGCGCGCACCTCGCGGACGTCGTCGAGGCGCTCGCGTCGGCGGGCGGCGTCGCCGGCGTCGTGCCCGGCCGCATGGAGGTGGTCGGCGACGGCAGCGACGGCCACCCCCGCGTCATCGTCGACTTCGCGCACAACACCGAGGCGCTCGAGCTCGCGCTCGCGGCGCTGCGCCCCACCACCGCGGGCAGGCTCACCGTCGTCTTCGGCGCTACCGGCGACCGCGACAAGGGCAAGCGTCCCGCGATGGGCGCGGCCGCCGTCGCCGGCGCCGACGTCGTCGTCGTGACGGACGACGACCCGCACGGCGAGGACGCCGCCGCCGTCCGCGCCGAGGTGCTCGCCGGGGCGCGCGCCGCCGCCCAGGCGGCGAGCGCGACCCGTACCGTGGAGCTGCGCGAGGTGGCAGCTCGCGCGGAGGCGATCCGGGTCGCGATCGCCGAGGCAGGCGCGGGCGACACCGTGCTGATCGCGGGGCGAGGCCACGAGACCATCCAGGAGGTGGCCGGCGTCGACATCCTGCTCGACGACCGGGTCGAGGCCCGTTCCGCACTGACCGAGAGGACCACCACCGCATGATCGAGCTGACTGCGTCCGAGGTTGCGCAGGCGACGGGCGGCCGACTCGCCGCCGACCCCGACGTCCGGGTGACCGGGCCGGTGGTCGCCGACTCGCGGCTCGTGGAGCCCGGGGCGCTGTTCGCCGCGATCCCCGGCGCCAAGGTCGACGGCGCGGACTTCGCTGCGGGAGCGGTCGCCGACGGCGCCGCCCTGGTGCTCGCGGCGCGCGAGATCGAGGGACTGCCGGTCGTCGTCGTCGACGACGTCGCGGTGGCGCTCGGTGCGCTCGCGCGGGCGGTGCTCGAGCGGCTGCGCGCGGCGAACCCGGGCGTGAAGGTCTTCAGCATCACCGGCTCGGCGGGCAAGACCACCACCAAGGACCTCCTCGGGCAGCTCGTCGCCGGCGAGGACGGCGACACCATCGCGCCCAAGGGCTCGTTCAACAGCGAGGTGGGCCTGCCGCTGACGGTGCTGCGCGGCACGCCCGCGACGCGCAAGTTCGTGCTCGAGCTCGGTGCCGACAAGCCGGGCGACATCCGCTACCTCGCGTCGATGGTGCGGCCGCAGATCGCGATCATCCTCATGGTCGGCACGGCCCACATCGAGTTCTTCGGCAGCCAGGACGCGATCGCCGACGCCAAGGCCGAGGTGCTCGAGGGCCTGGCCCCGGGTGGCACCGCGGTCCTCAACGCCGACGACGAGCGCGTCGTGGCGCTCGCGCCGCGCGCGACGGGGCGCGGGCACCGCGTCGTGACGTTCGGCCGCGTGCCGACGGCCGACGTGCGCGCCGAGGACGTGACCGTCGACGCGACGGGGCGCGCGTCGTTCACCCTGCGCGTCCGCGGCCGCGTCGCCGCCGCGGGCGAGGTCGCCGACGACCTCCGCCTGCCGGTGTCGCTGCGCCTGGTCGGCGAGCATCACGTGTCCAACGCGCTGGCCGCCGCCACGGCCGCGATCCTCGCGGGCACGGCGCCCGCCGTCGTCGCCGAGCGGCTGTCGGCGGCCGAGCCGGGCAGCCCGCACCGCATGGCCGTCACGGAGCGCCCCGACGGCATCACCGTCGTCGACGACGCCTACAACGCGAACCCCGAGTCGATGCGGGCCGCGCTGCGCTCGCTGGCCGTCATGGCCGGGCGCGAGCGCCGCTCCGTCGCGGTGCTCGGCGAGATGCGTGAGCTGGGCGACAACGCCCGCGTGGCGCACCATGAGATCGGGCTCCTGGCGGTACGACTGAACATCAAGCTCCTCGTCGTCGTGGGCGACGGGGCCTACCACATCCACGAGGGGGCCCTGCAGGAGGGCTCCTGGGGGGAGGAGAGCGTGTTCGTGCCGGACCTCGACGCCGCACGCACCGTGCTCGCCGAGCAGCTGCGTCCCGGTGACGTCGTGCTGGTCAAGGCGTCCAACGGCGCGGGTCTGTGGCGGCTCGGCGACGAGCTCGCCGACGGCACCCTGGGTGTCGCCCAGTGATCGCGATCCTCGTCTCCACGGGCGTCTCGCTGCTCGTGGCACTGTTCGGCACGCCGCTGTTCATCCGGTTCCTGATCCGGCGCAACTACGGGCAGTTCGTCCGCCAGGACGGCCCGACGGCGCACTTCACCAAGCGCGGCACGCCCACCATGGGCGGCGTCGTGATCATCGGGGCGACCCTCATCGGTGTCGTCGCCGCCATGGTCGTCAGCGAGCGGTGGCCGAGCGCGACGGTGTGGCTGGCGCTGTACCTCATGACCGGATTGGGGCTCGTGGGCTTCGCCGACGACTTCACCAAGATCCGCAAGCAGCGGTCCCTCGGGTTGACCCCGCGCGCCAAGATCATCGGCCAGGGCTTCGTCGGCATCACGTTCGCGGTGCTCGCGCTGCGGTTCCCCAACGCGAACTGGCGCACCCCGGCCTCGACCCGCATCTCGTTCCTGCGCGACACGAACCTCGACCTCGCGTTCGCCGGCGCCACGGTGGGCCTGATCCTGTTCGTCATCTGGGCGAACTTCCTCATCACGGCCTGGTCCAACGCCGTCAACCTCACGGACGGCCTCGACGGGCTGGCGACGGGCGTCTCGCTCGTCGTCTTCCTCGGGTACGTGCTCGTGGGCATCTGGCAGCTCAACCAGTCCTGCCAGCGCTTTGCCGTCGCCGGGCCCCGGTGCTACGAGGTGCGTGACCCGCAGGACATCGCGATCGTCGCCGCGGCCGTCGTCGGCGCGTGCTTCGGGTTCCTGTGGTGGAATGCCAGCCCGGCCAAGATCTTCATGGGCGACACCGGCTCGCTCGCGCTCGGCGGCGCGCTCGCCGCGCTGTCGATCCTGTCGCGGACCGAGATCCTCGCCGCGATCATCGGCGGCATGTTCGTCATCATCGTGATGAGCGACGTCATCCAGATCGGCTTCTTCAAGATGACCCGCAAGCGCGTGTTCAAGATGGCGCCGCTGCACCACCACTTCGAGCTCTCGGGGTGGGGCGAGGTCACGATCGTCATCCGGTTCTGGCTCATCGCGGGTCTCTTCGCCGCCCTCGGCATGGGCATCTTCTACGCCGAGTGGGTGGTCTCGTAGTGGCGTTCGAGCCGCACGGACCGGTCGAGCCGCGGGTCGCCCTCGCGGACGCCCGCGTCCTGGTCGCCGGGCTCGGTGTCACCGGGCGCGCCGTCGCCGGCGCGCTGCCCGGCCGGGTCGGGTCGGTCGTCACGGTCGCGCCGTCCGACGACGCGGACGTGCGCACGCCCGACGACGACGCCGGGCGCGCCGCGCTGCTGGCCGACGTCGACGTGGTCGTCACGTCGCCCGGCATCAAGCCGACCGACCCGCTGCTCGTCGCCGCGCAGGACGCGGGCGTGCCCGTGTGGAGCGAGGTCGAGCTGGCGTGGCGGCTGCGCGTCGACCGCGCCGACGGCCGCGGGCCGGCGCCGTGGCTCGCGGTCACAGGGACCAACGGCAAGACGACGACGGTCGAGATGCTGGCCTCGATCCTGTCCGCGGCGGGGCTCGCCACGCGCGCGGTGGGGAACGTGGGCACCCCGCTGGTCGAGGCGGTGCTCGACCCGTCGCTCGACGTCCTCGCCGTCGAGCTGTCGAGCTTCCAGCTCCACTTCGCGCACACGATGGCCGCCGAGGCGAGCGCGATCCTCAACCTCGCCGCCGACCACCTCGACTGGCACGGCAGCCTGGCGGCCTACGGCGCCGACAAGGGCCGCATCCACGAGCGCGCCCAGGTCGCGTGCGTCTACAACGCAGCCGACCCCGCCACCGAGCACGAGGTCCGCGAGGCCGAGGTCGCCGAGGGCGCCCGCGCCGTCGGGTTCACGCTCGGCGTGCCCGGGCCGGGGCAGCTCGGGCTGGTCGAGGACGTGCTCGTCGACCGGGCGTTCCATGCGCCCGCCGACGCGATCGACCGGCTCACCTACGCCGCCGAGCTCGCGACGCTCGCCGACCTCGAGCACCTCGCACCCGGTGACACCCTCCCGCCCCACATCGTCGCCAACGCCCTCGCCGCCGCGGCGCTCGCACGCGCCCACGGCGTCCCCGCTGCCGCCGTGCGAGACGGTCTGCGGGCGTTCCGTCCCGGTGGGCACCGCATCCAGGCGGTCGGCACGCTCGACGGCGTCACCTACGTCGACGACTCCAAGGCCACCAACGCGCACTCGGCGGCGGCGTCGCTCGCCGGGTTCGCGCCCGGCACCGTGGTGTGGCTCGCGGGCGGGCTCGCCAAGGGCGCGCGGTTCGACGAGCTCGTCGCCGACCGCGCCGACCGGCTGCGCGCCGCGGTCGTCATCGGCGTCGACCCCGAACCCTTCACGTCCGCTCTGGCCCGACACGCGCCCGAGATCCCCGTCGTCGTGGTCGACCCCGGCGAGACTGGCTCCGTGATGCGCCGGGCCGTCGCTGCGGCACGCGAGCTCGCCCAGCCGGGCGACACCGTGCTGCTGGCCCCGGGCGGCGCGTCGCAGGACCAGTTCCGCTCGTACGCGCAGCGGGGCGAGGCCTTCGCCGCGGCGGTGGCGGCGGAGGCGACGACGCAGTAGCGGAGGGCGCAGCGCATGACGGCAGCAACGACCGAGGAACGCCAGTGGCTCGGCCAGTGGAACTCCGCCGTCACGTCGTACTACGCGCTGTCCGGCGCCACCGGCCTGCTGCTCGCGCTCGGGCTGGTCATGGTGCTGTCGAGCTCGACGATCACGTCGATCGCCGCGGGCGACTCGCCGTACGCCGAGTTCCTGCGCCAGGGGCAGTTCTTCCTCATGGGGCTGCCCGTGATGATCCTGGCGACGCGCATCCCCGTGCACTGGTACAAGCGGTTCGCCTGGCCGGCGCTGCTGGTCGCGGTCGCGCTGCAGTCCCTGACGTTCGTCCCCGGCTTCGCGCTCGCGGAGGGCGGCAACAAGAGCTGGATCCACCTCGGCGGCATCACGATGCAGCCCGCCGAGGTGGGCAAGATCGCGCTCGCCGTCTGGCTGGGGGCGGTCCTGGGGCGCAAGCAGAAGCTGCTCGGCCGGTGGAGCCACGCGCTGGTGCCGGCTGCTCCCGGCGCCGTCGGGTACGTGGCGCTCGTCCTCGCGGGCCACGACCTCGGCACCGCGCTCGTCCTGTGCGGGCTCGCGCTGGGCGCGTTCTGGGTGGCGGGTGCGCCCGCCCGTCTGCTCGTGCTCGGCGGGGCGCTGGCGGCCACCATCGTCGGCTATGTGTTCATCTTCGCCCAGGGCACGGAGAACCGCCTCAAGCGCATCCTCGCGATGCTCGACCCGAACTGCGACGTCGCCGGGATCTGCTACCAGACGCAGCACGGCCTCTACGCCCTCGGCACGGGCGGCGTGTTCGGCGTCGGGCTCGGCGCGAGCCGCGAGAAGTGGCGCTACCTGCCCGAGGCGCACAACGACTTCATCTATGCCGTCATCGGCGAGGAGCTGGGCCTGCTCGGCACGCTGTGCGTGCTCGGCCTCTTCGTGACGCTCGGCATCGCGATGAGCCGCATCGTGCGCCGCCACCCCGACCCGTTCGTCAAGATCACCACGGCGGCCGTCGCGTGCTGGGTCGTCGGCCAGGCGTTCGTCAACATCGGCGTCGTCATCGGCGTGGTGCCCGTCATCGGCGTGCCGCTCCCGCTCGTCTCCGCCGGCGGGTCGGCACTCGTGACGACGATGGCGGCGCTCGGCATGGTCATCTCGTTCGCGCGCACCGAACCCGGTGCCGCGGAGGCGCTCGCCCGGCGGGGCAGCGTGGTGCGCCGGTCGCTGGCCGTGATCGGGGTCGGGCGGGGCCGCGCGCGTCGGTGACATGCGTGGCGCCCCGGTAGGGTCGGGGTCTGTGACCGCTCGCACCGTCTCGTCAGTCGTTCTCGCCGGCGGTGGCACCGCCGGTCACGTCAACCCGCTGCTCGCCGTCGCCGACGAGCTGCGCGCCCGTGAGCCCCAGGCCACGGTGCTCGTGCTCGGCACGACCACCGGGCTAGAGGCGGACCTGGTGCCCGCGCGCGGCTACGCGCTGCGGCCCGTCCCGCGCGTCCCGCTGCCGCGGCGTCCTTCGGTCGACCTACTGACGCTGCCCGGCAAGCTCGGCGCCGCGGTCAAGGCGGCCGAGGCCGCGATCGACGAGATCGGCGCGCAGGTCGTCGTCGGGTTCGGCGGGTACGTCTCGACCCCGGCCTACCTCGCCGCCCGACGCCGCGGCGTGCCCGTGGTGATCCACGAGCAGAACGCGCGCCCCGGCCTGGCGAACAAGCTCGGCGCCCGCTGGGCCTCGCGCGTCGGCCTGACGTTCGAGGGCACGCCGCTGCGCGGCGGGGTGGTCACCGGGCTGCCCCTGCGCCGCGAGATCTCCGCTCTCGTCGACCAGCGTGACGCCGACGCCGTCGGCACGCGCGTGGCCGCGGCCGACGCGCTCGGCATCGACCCGACCCGCCAGACGGTGCTGGTCACGGGCGGGTCGTCCGGTGCCCTGAGCCTCAACAACGCCGTCGCCGGTGCGGCCGCGACCCTGCTGGAGTCGGGGGCCCAGGTGCTGCACCTGACGGGCCGCGGCAAGGACGGCCCGGTCCGCGACGCGATCGCCCGCCTCGACCCGCACGTCGACGCCAGCCGCTACCACGTGCGCGAGTACCTCTCCGAGATGCACCTCGCCCTGGCCGTGGCCGACCTCGTGGTCGCGCGCTCGGGCGCCGGCACCGTGTGTGAGCTCGCCGCGCTCGGCATCCCGGCGGTGTACGTGCCGCTGCCCGTCGGCAACGGCGAGCAGCGCCTCAATGCGACGCCGCTCGTCCGGGCGGGCGGCGGTCTGCTGGTCGACGACGCCGACCTCACGTCCGCGTGGGTCTCCTCGCAGGTCCCCGCGCTGCTCCGCGACCGCAACCGGCTCGCCGCGATGGCCCAGGCCTCGCGTGCCGCGGGCGTGCGCGACGGCGCCGCCCGCGTGGCCGACCTGGTGGCCGAGGCGGCTGCCGAGGGCGCGCGATGAGCGACGCGCTGCCCGTCGCCGAGCTCGGCCGGGTCCACCTGATCGGCGTGGGCGGGGCCGGGGTCTCGGTCGTCGCGCGGCTGCTCGCCGCGCGCGGGGTCGAGGTCCAGGGGTCGGACGCTGCCGAGGGGCCCGCGCTCGCCGCGCTGCGCGACGACGGCGTCCGCGTGTGGGTGGGCCACGACGCTTCCTACGTCACCGACGCCGACGGGACGCCGCGCGTGGACACCGTCGTCGTGTCCTCCGCGGTGCGCGAGACCAACCCGGAGCTGGCCGCGGCACGCGCCGCCGGGATCCGGGTGCTGCACCGGTCCGAGGCGCTCGCCTCGCTCATGGTGGGGCAGCGCGCGGTCGCCGTCGCGGGTGCCCACGGCAAGACGACGACGTCGGCGATGATCGCGACCGTGCTGCGCGCCTCGGGCGTCGACGCGTCGTTCGCGATCGGTGGCACCGTGCGCCTCGCCACGCCCGACGGGGGCGTCGTCGCCGTCCCGGGCGGCCACCGCGGCGCCTCCGACGTCCTGGTCGCCGAGGCCGACGAGTCCGACGGCTCGTTCCTCAACTACGCCCCGACGGTCGCGGTCGTCACCAACGTCGAGCCCGACCACCTCGACCACTACGGCACGCGCGAGGCGTTCGACGCGGCGTTCGTCGCCTTCGCCGGGCGGCTGCAGCCCGGCGGCGTCCTGGTCGCGTGCGCCGACGACGAGGGCGCCGCGGCGCTCGCTGCGGTGCACCGTGCGAACGGCGGCACCGCGGTGACGTACGGGACGTCCGCGGACGCCGACGTCGTCGTGAGCGACGTGAGGTCGGCCGCGGACGGGGCGACCGCCACGGTCGCGGGCGGGCCGCTGGGCGAGGCGCCGCTGCCGCTGCGCCTCGCGGTCACGGGTGCGCACAACGTGCTCAACGCGACGGCCGCGGTCGTCACCGCGGCGCTGCTCGGCGTCCCGGCGGCCACCGCGGTCGACGGTGCCGCCGCGTTCGTGGGAACGGGTCGCCGGTTCGAGCCGCGCGGCGAGGTGGGCGGCGTGCGCGTCGTCGACGACTACGCCCACCACCCCACGGAGATCGAGGCGCTGCTGCGGGCGGCGAGGCCCGTGGCGGGCGACGGGCGCGTGCTCGTGCTGTTCCAGCCGCACCTGTACTCGCGCACGCGCATCTTCGCCGACCGGTTCGCGCACGCCCTCGCGCTCGCCGACGAGGTCGTCGTGACGGGCATCTACAAGGCGCGCGAGGATGTCGACCCGTCGGTCACGGCGCGCACGATCACCGACCTGCTGCCCGCGACGGCGTCGGGCGGCGGGGTGCGCGCGGTCGAGGACCGCACCGAGGCGGCGCACGTCGTCGCCGGGCTGGCACGGCCGGGGGACCTCGTGCTGACGGTCGGGGCGGGCGACGTCACCGACCTCGCGCCGGTGATCCTGGCGGACCTGGCGCGGTAGGCCCGAACTCGGCCCCCGGCGGCGGGGGAGCGCGGCATCGCGGGCCGCGCCGGGCAGGATAGGCGCGTGCGTCCTCCTGCCCGGCCCCGCGTGCCCCCGAAGCCCGTCGTCGCGAAGTCCGCGATGCCGGCGCCGTCGGCTGCCCCGAAGGCCCGGCAGCGCGGGCGGGCCGCCGCGGACACCCAGCCGGTCCCGCGGCCGCGGATCGGTGCGGTGCCCTCGACGGGAAGCGCAGCGCGCCCCGCGACGTCGGGCACGAAGG
>CBINDH010000058.1:0-11640 GCA_966249365.1 uncultured Xylanimonas sp.
CGCCTCCCGCAGCGCGCGGCCGCGCTCGACGTCGGCGCGCAGCCTGGCGGCCCGCTTGTCGCTCGCGCGCGTGTCCCGAGGCGGGAGCTGGAGACGCTCCTCGGCGGCGATCCCGCCCTGCAGCTCGCGGCCGCGCTCGAGCTCGGCGTCGAGCTCGGCGCCCAGCAGCAGCGCGAGGTTGGTGATCCAGAGCCACAGGAGGAGCACGATGACGCCGCCGATGGAGCCGTACGTCGCGTCGTAGGTCGAGAAGTTCGCGATGTAGAACCCGAAGCCGAGGGAGGCGAGGATCCAGACGACGATCGCGACGACGGCCCCGGGGCTCAGCCAGCGGAACCGTGGCTGCCGGACGTTCGGCGTCACGTGGTAGAGGACCGCCACCACCACGACGACGAGCACGAGGACGACGGGCCACTTCGCGACGTCCCAGGCGGTGAGCGCGACGCTGCCGAGCCCGACCACGTCGCCGACGGCCTGGGCGAGCGAGCCCGTCAGCACGAGCGCCACGACGGCGACCGCCGCGACGACGAGGACCAGCACCGTGACGAGCAGGAGGATCGGGCGCAGCTTCCACAGCGGACGGCCCTCGTCGATCTCGTAGATGCGGTTCATGGCACGGCCGAACGCGCCGACGTATCCCGACGCCGACCAGACGGCGAGGACCAGGCCGAGGACGAGGGCGACCCCGGCACGGTCCTCACCGCCTGCGATGCCTTCGGTGATGGTGCCGATCATCGTCGCGGTCTGTTCCGGGATGACGTCGCCGAGCGAGCCGACGACGTCGTCGACCATCCGCCGGGCGTTGCCGAACACCCCGAGCAGCGAGACGACCGCCAGCAGCGCGGGCGCCGCCGCGAGGATCGCGTAGTAGGTCAGCGCGGCGGCCTGGTCGAAGCACTGGTCGCGCGTGAACTCGCGCACGGTCGTGCGGAGAACGTAGCGCCACGACCGCTGGTGCAGGTCGGTCGGCGAGGCCGGCTTGCGCGGGTCGTCCGGCGCGGGCGCGCCGGCGCGCTCGGCGGCCTCGCCGACCGTACTGTCCTCGTCCGTCACGGTGCCCCGCCGAAGGCGTCACGGTCGCGCACGTCCGACGCCGCCTCCCGACCGTGCTCGGCCACCTCGCTCGCGGCGGCGCGGCCCTGCTCGGCCAGGTCGGAGCCCGCCTCCTTGACGGACTCGCCCATCTCGCGGAGCTCCTCCTGCGCGGGTTCACGCAGCTCGGACGCGACGGTGCCGGCCATCTCCTTGACGTCGTCGAGGAGGGGTTCGGCGGCCTCCTTGACGCGCTGGGCGACCTCGGCCTCCTTGGTGCTGGCGGGGATGAGCGACGCGACGACGAGGCCCAGCCCGAACGCGACCAGCCCGGCGGCGAGCGGGTTGCCCTCGGTCTGCCGGAGCACCGCCTGCGGCGCCTCGGCGACGGCCTCGCGCGCCGTGCCCGCGGCGTCCTGGACGGTGTCTCCCACGGTCGCCACGGCGTGCCGGGCCGACTCTGAGCCGCTCTCGGCCGTGCCCATGACGCGCTCACGGAGGCGCCTGAACCCGCCCTTGACCTGCTCGGTCTGGTGCCGGGCCATGCCGCTCGGAGTGACGCGGTCGCCGAGGGTGTCGATGTCGCGGCTCAGCTCGTACCTGGTGCGCTCGATGTCGGAGCGGATGCGCTCCGGGTCGGTGGTCATCGGTTCTTCTCCTCGTGTCCTTGCAGTGCCTGGGGGATCTTCTTGAGCGAGTCCGCCGTCTCCGGGAGACCGGGGGTGTTCCGGATCTCCGTGCGGCCGCGAGCAGCCAGCACGGTTGCGACGATCGCCCAGACGGCGGCCACGACGAGCGCGGACCAGCCGTACCCGATCTGGGTGCCGATCGCCCACCACAGGGCGACCGACCCGAACAGCAGGGCCATCCCGGCCGCGTACCCGGCGCCGCCGAGCATCCCCGCTCCTCGTCCGGCGCGGCGCGCCGACGTCATCGCCTCCGCCTTCGCGAGGTCGACCTCCTGGCGGAACAGGGCCGAGAGGTCTCGGCTGACCTCGGCGAAGAGCTCGCCGAGGCTCAGACCCTCCGGGTCGCGGTGCTTGCCCGCGGCAGGGCCCGGCGTCGGGCCGTCGTACGGCGGCTCCTCCTCCGGCTCCGGCTGCGGTTCGTCGTCGACCCCGGGGACCGCGGGCATCGGCACCAGGGGCCGGACGCCCTCGGACCCGGACGGGGCGACCGGCGGTCCGAGTGGGAAGTTCTCAGATCCCAGAGACATGGCCCGCGCCTCCCTCCGCGGTCGGACGGGGCACGCCGGTGACACCCGACGTGGGCGCGCCGGCCGTGGTCCCCAGGCCGGCCGCTGCGGACGACGTCAGCGGGTCGGACGAGGTCGCTCCGTACGCACCCGAGGTCGTGGGCGCGGCGGTCGCCGGGGCCACCGGCTCGTACGTCGTCGTGCCGGTCGTGCCGCGAGCGCCGCCGGGCGCGCGGTCGGAGGCCTCCTTGGCTCCCCGCACGAGTCGCCCGGCGAGCATTCCGGCACCCGCGGCGATGGCGAGGAACATGCCCGGACGCCGTCGCGCGTAGTCCTGGACGTCGCGCATGACGTCGCCGGGCTCGCGGTCCTCGAACCAGCCCGCAAGCCGTGTGGCGAGGTGCGAGCCCTGCCGGACGAGGTCGGTCGCGTAGCCCGGGTCCTGCGAGGCGTCGCCCATCTGGCTCAGCTCCGCACCGATGCTGCGCAGGCTCCCCGCGAGCCGCTGCTGCTGGGACGAGGCCTGCTCGGTGACCTCGGTCCTGGCCTGGTCGACCAGGGACCGCGCCCGCTGCGTCGCCTCGCGGGCGAGGTCGCCGGCCTGCTCCTGTGCCGCGTGGGCGAGGTCCTTGCCGGCCTCGCCGGCGTGCGAGGCGACGTCGCTCGCCTGCGCCGCGACGCCGGACTGCCGGGCGTCGGGGGTGGCCTCGGACGTCGTGGGCTCACCGGCTCCCGTGCTGGGTGGGTAGCTCGGCGGGTATCCGCTGGTGCCGGCAGGCGTTCCTGCCGGGTAGTTCGTGTCGCTCATGTCCGGTCCTCCGGATCTGGCCCGCGCTGCGGGCGATGATCGGAGCGACGGCGTCCGACGAGGCGGCGCCGTCGATCTCCTGCGGCCGCCTCCGGACCTTCTTCGACCATCACCCTGTCGCGGCCACCTCACCACCCGGACGGCGCGCGAGGCCGGTGATGACCCGTCCTGCCAGCGTCTTGTCCCACGGCCGGTACCGCGTGTTCTGGAAGTGCGCGAACTCCCAGCCATCCGGCCCTCTGACCAGCAGATACGTCACGGAGGACAGGCGGCTGCTCCGCGGCCGCGCCCCGGTCGGCTGGGTCCGCAGGACGATGCCGCCGGTCGCGCGGACCAGGGCGACGTCCGGGGCGAGATCGCGCACCACGACGTCGGTGTGCGTCATCGTCGAACCTCGTAGGAAGCCGGCGAAGAGCTGGGCGTGGCCTGCGGCGATGGCGGCACGGCCGACCATCCGGGTCCCGTCGTAGGCGACGTAGTCGGCGTCGTCGGTGAACAGGGCGGCGTAGCGTTCCGCGTCGCCGGCCGCCCACGCGTCGGCGAGCCTGTCGAGCGCCGTCAGGGGCGTGCCGCCGGCGGCGTCATCACTGCTTCTCATCTCTCGCTCCCCCTCTGTTGGTGCGACTTGCTGTAATGCGGGACGCCACGTGCCGCTATTCTGACGGCATGCGCAGCACCGCCGGTGGGCTCGATCGCCAGGACCGCGACATGGCCGCCCTGGCGGTGCTCTCCTTGCTCTCGACGGGCCCCCGGCACCCGTACGACATCCACCGGATGCTCGTGGACAGCGGCAAGACGTTCGTCAGCGGGCTGCCGCGGAGCCTCTACCACGCGGTGGACCGCCTGGAGGCCGCCGGTCTGATCGAGAAGGTGGCCACCCGGCGCGACGCGAACCGCCCGGAGCGAACCCTCTACGCGCTCACGGACGCCGGGCGCGACGAGGTGCGCCGCCGGGTCGAGGTGCTGCTGGCCACGCCGACGCCGAACGGCGACCTCACGTACGCCGCGCTGTCCTTCGTCGCGGTGCTCGAGCGCGAGCGGGCCGTGGCCGCCCTGCGCGCACGCGCGGACGCGCTCGACACGGCGGTCGACAAGCTCGAGGCGGACCTCGCCGGCGCCGCGGACGTCCCCCGGCTGCTCCTGGTCGAGTCCGAGTTCGACCTGGCGCGCATGCGGGCGGAACGCGACTGGATGGCGGGCATCGCGGAGCAGGCCGACTCCGGCAGCCTGGAGTGGCTGGAGGCGGTCGCACCCGGAGCCGGCGCGTCGTCGTAGCCGCACGAGCACCGTCACGGCCCCAGGAACGCCGGGCGGACGAGGCCGTAGACGACGACATAGAACACCGGGATCACGACCAGGTTCCGCAGCGCGAAGGTCCAGGCGTCGGCGACGCGCGCGTCGGTTCCGACCGCGGCTGCGACCGCCTGCACGCCGGGCCCGGCGAGCGTCGCCAGCGCGAGGAGCACGAGCGCCGCGACCGCGATGGCCACCACGACGCGTGGCCAGTCCTCGCGCACGTAGTCCCCGACCGCAGCGGTCGCCTCCCCTGCCGTGTCGAGGCCGGTTCGACGCACCCGGGCGTCCTCCCGCCACCCGAGCCACACCACCGCGGCGACCGTGCCCAGACGCAGTGCTGCCACCAGGAGCTCGACGGGCCACGCGTACATCCGCAGGTCGTCAGGATGCAGCGCGGCGACGACCCGCTGGGCTGCCGGGACGGCGGCCAGGGCGAGGATCACCGGAGCGTGCCGCGCCAGGAACCCGAGCGACCACACGACGTCTCCGGCACCCGCGGTCAGGGCTGCGGTCATGTCCGGCGCGCCCCGGTGACCTCCAGGGCCCGCTGCGTGAGCGCGTCGTCCTCCACGACGTCGAGCAGCGTGGCAGCCAGGTCCGCCCGGGTCAGCTCGTTGGCGCCGGCCGCGAAGTCCTCGCCGTCGGGCATGCGGACCACCGCTCCGACGGCGGGCTTGTCGGCCAGGCGGTTCGCGCGGACGATCCGCCAGTCGAGGTTCGAGTCCCGCAGGACCCGCTCCATCGCACGGGCGTCGGCGTAGGCGTTCCTCAGCAGCAGGCGGACCAGTGCCACGGCCAGCCTCGGCCGGGTGGCGACGAGCGCGTGGCTGCTCGTCACGACCAGCCTGCGCACACCGTGGTCGGACATGGCGCGCACGAGGTTGCGCGTGACGAGCTCGGCGACGCGCGTGGGTCTCAGGTCGGGCGCGGCGACGATGGAGATGACCGCGTCATGCCCCGCCACGGCGGCGAGATCCGCCAGGTCCAGCCCATCTCCCCCCACGACTTCGAGGCGCGGGTGCGTGAGCGTGACGGCTTCCGGGCGACGCGTGAACACGGTGACGTGGTGACCGCGCTGCAGCGCCTGCGGCACGAGCAGGCGGCCCGTGCGGCCGGCGCCGCCGACGACGAACAGCTTCATCTCGACTCCTTGTATTGCGTTCTGCACTATGGCGTCATGCTATACGCCGAGGGACGGCGCGGTCCAGCCTCCAAGGCGGAGCGAAGACGAGGGGACCCGGCGGCACACCCGCGCGTCGCCGGTTCTCGGCCAGGGTAGAACTGGCCTCCGCATCCCTTGCCGCCGGTGCGTCGTCGCACTACGTTCGCGGCAGCCTCAGTCGGTTCAGGGGTCTTCGGCGACGCGAATGTTAGCGCTCTCACGACCAGCGGCACCGATCACGCCGACCCAGGCAGATCTCGCAATGCTCGGCACCACCATCAGCGGGCTCGTCCCGCATGGAACGAACGGAGCAAGGGATGAGGAAGTCCATTGCAGGTCTCGCAGCCGCGCTCGCCGCGGCACTCGCCCTGGCGACGGGCATCGTCGCCACCGACACCGCGCCCGCCGTCGCCGCCAGCGCCAACCTGCTGACGAACCCGGGCATGGAGAGCGGCACGACGGGGTGGTCGGTCTTCGGCGCCGGCTCTCAGTCGTCGGTCACGTCCCCGGTCCACAGCGGGAGCCGGGCGCTGTCCCGCACGGGCCGCACCGCCTCGTGGAACGGCGCCGCGCAGGACGTCACCAGCAAGCTCGTGAACAACGCGAGCTACACGGGCAGCGTCTGGGTGCGCGCGGCGAGCGGCTCGCCGGAGGCGCGCCTGACGCTGGCGGTCACAGCCGGCGGCACGACGAGCTACCTCACGCTCGACCAGAAGCCGATCACGTCCGGGGGCTGGACGCAGCTGTCGGGAACCCGGAGCACGTCGTGGAGCGGGACGCTGACGTCCGCCACCTTCTACGTGGAGACCGCCGCGGGTACCGACAACCTCTACGTCGACGACGCGTCGCTCGTCAACAACGACGCGGGGACGCCGGGAGGCACGTGCGACCTCCCGTCCACCTACCGCTGGTCGTCCACGGGGGCCCTGGCGACCCCGAGGTCCGGCTGGGTGTCGCTCAAGGACTTCACCACGGCCCCGTACAACGGCAAGCACCTCGTCTACGCGACGACGCACGACACGGGCTCGTCGTGGGGCTCGATGAACTTCAGCCTGGTGAACAACTTCTCCGAGCTGGGGTCGGCGTCGCAGAACGCGATGTCGAACGCCACGGTGGCACCCTCGCTGTTCTACTTCGCGCCGAAGAACATCTGGGTGCTCGCGTACCAGTGGGGACCGGCGGCGTTCATGTACCGCACGTCCAGCGACCCCACGAACCCCAACGGCTGGTCGGCCGCCAGCCCGCTGTTCACCGGGTCGATCTCCGGTTCCGGCACCGGCCCCATCGACCAGGCGATCATCGGTGACGACACGACGATGTACCTGTTCTTCGCGGGCGACAACGGCAAGATCTACCGGTCGAGCATGCCCATCGGGAACTTCCCCGGCAGCTTCGGCAGTTCGTACACCACCGTCATGAGCGACACCACGAACAACCTGTTCGAGGCACCGCAGGTCTACAAGCTCAAGGACCAGAACAAGTACCTGATGATCGTCGAGGCGATCGGCGCGAACGGCCGGTACTTCCGGTCCTTCACGGCGACCAGCCTCTCCGGCTCGTGGACGCCGCAGGCGGCCACCGAGAGCAACCCGTTCGCGGGGAAGGCGAACAGCGGTGCCACCTGGACCAACGACATCAGCCACGGTGAGCTCATCCGGACCAGCGCGGACCAGACCATGACGGTCGACCCGTGCAACCTCCAGCTGCTGTACCAGGGTCGTTCGCCGTCGTCCGGCGGCGACTACGGGCTCCTGCCGTACCGGCCGGGCCTGCTGACGCTCCAGCGGTGACCCTGCGCCTGCCGGACGCCGCGCCCACCGGAGGGGGGCGGCGTCCGGCAGGTTCGGCAGTCGAACGGTCGGCGCCCGCGAAGCCAGGGGTTCGTAGTCTGACCGGGTGGTCACTCCCCTGGTCGAACCCGGTCCCGACCTCACACCGTCCGACGTCGCGCGCTACGCCCGCCAGCTCGCGCTCCCCGGCGTCGGCCCCGAGGGTCAGCGGCGGCTCGCCGCGGCGCGCGTGCTGGTCGTCGGCGCGGGCGGGCTCGGAAGTCCCGTGCTGCTGTACCTCGCCGCCGCGGGCGTCGGCACGCTGGGGGTCGTCGACGACGACGTCGTGGACGCCACGAACCTCCAGCGGCAGGTCGTCCACGGCGGGGGCGACGTCGGGCGGCCCAAGACGACCTCGGCCCGTGAGTCCGTGGCCGCCCTCAACCCGGGCGTGCGCGTCGTCGAGCACCGCGAACGACTGCTCGCGACGAACGCCCTCGCGCTGCTGCGCGGCTACGACCTGGTCGTGGACGGCTCGGACAACTTCGCCACGCGCTACCTGGTGTCGGACGCCGCCGAGCAGCTCGGCCTGCCGGTCGTGTGGGGCGGGCTCCACCAGTTCCAGGGTCAGGTCTCGGTCTTCTGGGGGGCGCCGGAGCACGGCGAGGGCGTCACGTACCGCGACGTCTTCCCCGAGCCGCCGCCGCCCGCGCTCGCGCCGGACTGCGCGACCGGCGGGGTGCTCGGGTCGCTGTGCGGCGTCATCGGGTCGGCCATGGCGACCGAGGCGGTCAAGCTGGTCGTCGGGACCGGCAGGCCCCTGCTCGGCCGGCTCGCCGTGCACGACGCGCTCGACGCCACCTGGCGGTACCTCACGGTGCGGCGCGACCCGTCGCGTCCTCCGGTGACCGCGCTGCTCGACGACAACGCCTACGCCACGTTCTGCGGGCTGCCACCCGTGGCCCGCGCCGAGGCGGACGACACGGGAGCACCCGGCGAGGACGCGTTCGTCCTCGACGTCCGTGAGGAGTGGGAGGCACGCGTCGCACCGCTCGACGGCGCGCTCCTCATTCCGTCGGGGGCGTTCCTCGGCACGGCGTCGGGCGACGCGACGGAGCAGGTCGCGGCCGCGGCCGACGGCCGTCCGGTGCACGTGGTCTGCCGCTCCGGCATCCGGTCGGCCCGGGTCGCGCAGGTGCTGCGCTCCGCCGGCCTCGACGCACGCGACGTCGTCGGCGGTCTCGACGCGTGGGCGCCTCAGCGCGGCCCCCGGTCGGCGGGCTGACCAGCGGCGTCACGCGGGATCAGAGCGCCAGGTCGAGGTTCCCGGGCAGCGTCCGGATCCGGCCGTCCGGCGTGGACGACGCCACCGCTCCGTCCCGCCGTGGGATCCGGCCTGCACGCGCCGCCGCACGGCCCGCCTCGACGGCGAGCCGCATCGCGCGCGCCATGCGCACGGGGTCCGCCGCCCGGGTCACGGCCGTGGCCAGCAGGACGGCGTCGCAGCCGAGCTCCATCGCCAGCGCGGCGTCGGAGGCGGTACCGACACCCGCGTCGAGGATCACGGGCACGCCCGACGCCGTCGCGATGGCCTCGATGTTCCGCGGGTTGAGGATGCCGAGCCCGGACCCGATCGGCGCGCCGAGCGGCATGACGGCCGCGCAGCCGACGTCTTCGAGGCGGCGCGCGAGGACGGGGTCGTCGTTGGTGTACGGCAGCACCACGAAGCCGTCGCGCACCAGCACGTCGGCGGCCTCGACGAGCCCCAGCCCGTCGGGAAGCAGGGTGACGTCGTCGGCGATGACCTCGAGCTTGACCCAGTCGGTGCCGCACGCCTCGCGCGCGAGCCGTGCCGTCAGCACCGCGTCGCGGGCCGAGAAGCATCCGGCCGTGTTGGGCAGCGCCCGGATGCCGAGGCGGTCGAGCATGCCCCACACCGAGGCGTCGCCCTCACGGTCGGTGCCGGGTCGTGGCCGGGCGACGCGGCGCATGGCGACCGTCGTGAGCTCGGTGCCCGACGCGACCAGCGCCTCCTCGAGGGCGAGCAGGCTCGGCGCACCGCCCGTCCCCATCACGAGGCGGGACGCGAGCGGCGTTCCCGCGATGACCAGCGAGTCGCGAGTCATCTCAGCCTCCCTGCACGGCGGTCACGACCTCGACGCGGTCCCCCGCCGCGACGACCGTCGTCGTCCACGCGCCGCGCGGCACCACGGCGTCGTTGAGCGCGACGGCCACGCCGCGGGGCGCGCCTCCGACGACGCTGCCCGGGACCAGCGCCGCGACGAGCTCGTCGAGCCTCGACCCGTGCGCGTCGGGGCGAGGCTCGCCGTTCACGGTGGCGGGTCGGGCGGTCATGGCAGGCTCCTGGAGGTCGCGTGGCGGTGTGCGAACCGGCGGGGGTCCGCGATGGTCATGGCGTCCGGCGTCGGGGCGCCGGTGAGCAGCCCGACGACGGCGTCGGCGGTGATCGGCGCGAGCAGGATCCCGTTGCGGTGGTGCCCGGCGGCGAGGACCAGGCCCGGCACGCCGGACGGCCCGACGAGCGGCAGGTTGTCAGGGCTGCCGGGACGCGCGCGCGACGCGACCTCCGCCAGGGCGGCCTCGTCGAGCGCCGGGAGCAGCGCCCGTGCGTCGCGCAGGAGGGCGAACGCCCCGCCCGCGGTGGGCTCGCCGTCGTCCGGGCCCTCGTCGCTCGTGGCGCCGACGACCACCTCGCACCGCCCGTCGGCGCGCGATCGACGGGGCACGACGTAGACCGACCGGCCCTGCACGATCCCGCGGACGACCTGCGCGGGCGTCTCCCCGGGGCCGGCGTCGAGCCGCAGGACCTGCCCGCGGACGGGACGCACCGGGACGGCGACCGACGGCAGGCCGGCGACCAGCGCACCGGACCGCCACCCCGCGGCCAGGACGACCGTCCCGCCGAGGTGCTCGGCGCCGTCGTCGTCGAGCACGCCCACGACCCGGCCCGCCCGGACCAGCAGTCGCTCCGCGGCCCGGCGCACGACGGTGACGCGCGCGTGGCCCTCCAGCGCGGTGAGCAGCGCCGCCGTCGTGACGCGCGGGTCGGCGGAACGGTCGGATGCCAGCCAGGCGGCGGCCGAGACCCGTGGCCCGAGCAGCGGCTCGGCGCGCCGGGCGTCCGCGACGGGCAGCTCCGCGGAGCCGAGCCTGAGCTGGGCGTGCAGCGCCACTAGCCTGCGGAGCGGCGCGGCGTCGTCGGTGTCGTACGCCACGAACAGCGACCCGCTTCCGCGCAGCCCGCCGTCGCAGCCCGTCGCGGCGGCGAGGTCGGCGGAGAAGCGGTCCCACGCCGCGACCGCCGCGAGGCCGAGCCGGGTCGCGTCCGCCTCCCCGAACCAGGCCTCCGCCGCGGGGGCCAGCATCCCCGCGGCGGCGTAGGTCGCACCCGTGCCGGGTGCGGGGTCCAGGACCCTCACGCCGAGCCCGGCCCGCGCGGCCCGCCAGGCGACCGCCGCGCCGACGATGCCGGCACCGACCACGACGACGTCGGCGCTCATCGGGCTACCGCCGAGACGCGGTCCCGCACCCGCGCGGCGAGCTCCATGGCCGCCTTGCCCGGGTCGGGCGCCTGGGTGATCGCCCGCACCACGACGATCCGGCGGGCCCCCGCGTCGAGCACCGCGTCCAGGCGCCGCGCGTCGATGCCGCCGATCGCGAACCACGGCTGCGCCGGTGCGCCCGCGGCGACCTCGGCCAGCGGGTCGAGCCCGACGGCGGACCGGTCGGGCTTGGTCGGCGTCGCCCAGAGCGGACCGACGCAGAAGTAGTCGACGCCGTGGTCCGCCTCCGCGGCCGCCGCCTGCGCAGCCGACTGCGTCGACCGGCCGAGCACGGGCGCCGGTCCGAGCAGGGACCGCACCGCGCCGGTCGGCAGGTCGCCCTGGCCCATGTGCACCACGGGCGCCCCGGCGAGCGCGGCGACGTCGGCCCGGTCGTTGACCGCCCAGAGCGCCCCGTGGTCGGCGGCGACGCGGGCCACCAGGCGCTGCAGCTCGAGCTCGCGCGCGACGTCGAGGGTCTTGTCGCGCAGCTGGACGACGTCGACGCCGCCGGCGAGGACGGCGTGCAGGAACGGCTCCAGGTCGCCGCTCTCCTCGCGCGCGTCCGTGCACAGGTACAGCCGGGCGTCCGCGAGGCGGGCGCGCGGGTCCGAGCCGTTCATGCGCGGGTCGCCGCGGACCCGGGCACGTACACGGTGGAGCCCAGGCGCACGAACTCGGCCGACTTCGCCGCCATGCCGGCGATGCGCTCCTGCTCTCCCGCGTCGCCGTACGCGTCGCGGATGACCTGCGAGATGCGCATGGAGCAGAACTTGGGGCCGCACATCGAGCAGAAGTGGGCGGTCTTGGCCGGC
>CBINDH010000059.1:0-11572 GCA_966249365.1 uncultured Xylanimonas sp.
GTCACGTGCCTGCTCGCCTCGGTGGTGCCGCGGCAGGTCGCGCGCAACGAGCAGGCCGCGCTGCTGCACGCCGCCGAGTCGGCACCCGTGTCGCAGCAGGAGGTGCGCGGCCAGTTCCAGGGTGCCGGCGGTCACGAGGGCGTCGAACGGACGGGGAAGGCCATCGTCGCCGCCCTACCGCCGATCCTCGCCGACCGCGCGGGCGAGCAGATCACGACGTCGACCACCGTGCCGCTGCCCGCCGCTCCCGCCGACGGCTCCCCGGGCCGCCGCCCCCAGACCAAGCTGCTCGTGCGCGCCCAGCCGCGGCTCGACGACGTCGTGACCTGGACGGCGGGCCGCGCCCCCGTGGGGGTTGCCGAGCCCGTGGCGACCGTCCACGGGGAGCTTCCCCAGGTCGAGGTGGGCGTCTCCGCCCCCGTCGCCGAGCACCTCGGGCTCGCGGTGGACGACCTGCTCGTGGTCACCGCACCGATCGACAAGAACCTGCTCCGCCGCCTCCCGCCCGGCGTCGAGGTCGAGCCCCCCGAGCCCGTGCACCTGGCCGTGCGCGTCACCGGGCTGTTCACCTCGGCCGCGGACGCACCGCCGTCCACGTGGGAGGGCGCCGGGCCGGTCCTCCAGACGTACCCCGAGATCAGCCCCAGCGGCGACGTCGTCGCCGAGATGGGCGTCGCGATGACCACCGACGCCGCCGTCGACGAGCTCGCCCCGCTCGGTGCGCTGACCACCATCTGGCGCATCCCCATCAGCCTCGACGACCTGCCCACCGCGCAGGTCCCCGCCGTCGAGCAGGCGCTGCGCGACACCGTCCGGGCCACGGTCACCGGCCCGCGCAGCGCCGAGGGCGTCGCCGCGTCCTCGCGCGTCCGGCTCAGCTCCGGCCTGCCCACCCTGCTGGCCGGCTACCGCGCCGACGTCGCCACCGCGCGCACGCTCGCCGCCGTCACCTTCCTCGGGCTCGGCGCGATCGCCGCGGCCGCCCTCGTGATGGCCGCCGCCCAGCTCCAGAGCCTGCGGTCGCGGGCCACCGTGCTGGCCCGGTCGCGCGGGTTCTCGCTCGCGCAGACCCTCGCCGCCACGCTCCCGCCCGCCGTGCTCGTCGTCGTCCCTGCCGCTGCCGCGGGGCTCTACGCCGGGGCCCGGCTCGTCCCGGGTCCCGTCGGAGACCTGCCCGCGATCCTCGCCGTGGGCATCGCGGTCTTCGCGCTCGTCGCCGTGACCGTGGCCACCGCCGCCGGATACCGCCGCGGCGAGGCCGGCCCCACGCCACCCACCCGGCCCGCGTGGCGGTGGACCGTCGAGGCGGCCATCGTCGTCGTCGCGGTGCTCGGGGTCGTCCTGCTCCAGCGGCGTGGCCTCAGCACCGCCGACGACGGCGTCGGCGTCGACCCCTTCCTCGCGCTCGTGCCCGTGCTGCTCGCGCTCGCCGCCGCCGTGATCGCACTGCGCCTGCACCCCCTGCCGACGGCGCTGGCCGTCCGCGCCGCCCGGGGCAGCCGCGGGGCGCCCGTGTTCCTCGGCCTGACCGCCGCACGCGGCACGCCCGGCTGGGCCGGGTCGGCGGCGCTCGCCGTCCTCGTCGTCGCCGTGACGTTCGGCGTCTTCGCGTCGACGCTGCAGAGCACCGTCGCCGCGGGGCAGGCCGAGGCGTCCTGGGCCGACGCGGGCGCCGACCTCACCGTCATCGGCACCGGCATCGACCAACCGCTCGTCGACGGGCTCGCCGCCGCCGACGGCGTCCAGGCCGTCGTCCCCGCGGTCCGCGACGAGGACGGCGTGCTGAGCGCCGGGTCGCGCGTGCAGCCCGTCGTCGTCCTCGCGCTCGACCCCGCGGCGTACGCGGAGGCACGCACCGCCGTCGGCGGGGGCGCCGAGCGCGGCACGGACGACCTCGACGAGCTCGCCGCGACACCTGTCGAGGACGGCACCCTCCCGGCGCTGTTCCCCGCGGGCACCCAGGTCAGCGCGTCCCGCGCCACGCTCACCGTCGCCGGCGGCGACGTCGACGTGCACGTCATCGGCACGAGCGCGGCCGTGCCGGCCGCGAGCCGCACCGGAGCCCCCGTCCTGCTCGTCCCCGTCGACGCGCTCGCCGAGATCCGGCCCCACGCCGTCCCGCAGACCCCCGACGAGCTGCTCGTCCTCACCGACGACGACGCCGCCCGCCGCCTCGCGGACGCCCTCGCCGCCGACCCGACGGCGCTCGGCGGGACCGACCTCACCCGCGTGCGCACGCAGG
This sequence comes from uncultured Xylanimonas sp., assembly GCA_966249365.1. Classification (GTDB taxonomy): domain Bacteria; phylum Actinomycetota; class Actinomycetes; order Actinomycetales; family Cellulomonadaceae; genus Xylanimonas. The sequence goes on from CBINDH010000059.1 coordinate 2,243, forward strand.
AACGGGCCGACGCCGTCGCCGAGCTCGCCGCCGCCCCGCTCGTGCAGGGCACCCGCGACGCCATGGCGCTCGGCCTGCTCGCCGCGGGCGGGTACGGCCTGCTCGCCGTGGTGCTGAGCCTGCTCGCGGGCGCCCCCGTGCGCGCCCGCTCGCTGTCCGTGCTGCGCACCCTCGGGATGCCGCCGCGCAGCGCCCGGCTGCTGCTCGCCATCGAGCTCGTGCCCCTCGTCGTCGTCGCGCTCGCCGTCGGGCTCGTGCTCGGGCTGCGGCTGCTGCCCGTCACCGCCGACGCGCTCGACCTGCGGCCCTACACCGGAGGATCCGTGACACCGTCGTTCACCGTCGACACCGCCCAGGTGGTGCTGCTGGCCGTCGCCGCGGTGCTCGTCGTCGCCGCGGCGGCCGTCACCAGCGTGCTGCTCGACCGGCGGCGCCGGCTCGGCACCGCCCTGCGTCTCGGAGGGACCCCATGACCTCGACCCCATCTCTGGCGGAGCTCCAGGAACAGGCCGACGCCCGCCAGGCCCCCGTCCGGCACGACGCCGACGCGCTCGTCGTCTGCGACGGGCTCGTGCGGATCTACCGGCGCGAGGGCGTCGAGGTCATGGCCCTGCAGGGGCTCGACCTCGAGGTGCGGCGCGGCGAGCTCATCGCCGTCGTCGGCGCGTCCGGGTCGGGCAAGTCGACCCTGCTGGGCATCCTGTCCGGGCTCGACCAGCCGACCGCCGGCTCGGTGTCCGTCGCCGGGCGCAACCTGCTGACCATGAACGCGGCCCAGCGGCTCGACTACCGGCGCAACACCGTCGGGTTCGTGTTCCAGCAGACCGGCGCGAACCTGCTGCCGTACCTCACCGCGTCCGAGAACGTGGCGCTGCCGCTGCGCGCGACCGGCATCCGGGCGAAGGCCCGGCGGGAGCGGGCCGCCGAGCTGCTGTCCGTGCTCGGGCTCGACGAGCACGCCGACCGGCGCGCCGACCAGCTCTCGGGCGGGCAGCAGCAGCGTGTCGCGATCGCCGTCGCGCTCGCCAACGACCCCGAGCTCGTGCTCGCCGACGAACCGACCGGCGAGCTCGACTCCGCGACCTCCGCCGAGGTGTACGACGCGTTCGCGCGGGTCAATGCCGAGCTCGGCGTGACCGTCGTCATCGTGACGCACGACCCCGCCGTCGCCGAGAAGGTCGACCGGACGGTCGCGATCCGCGACGGGCGCACCTCGAGCGAGGTGCTGCGGCGCCCGAGCGGGGACGCCGCGGCCGAGCGGCACGTCCAGGAGTACGCCGTCCTCGACCGGAACGGCCGGTTGCAGCTCCCGCACGAGCTCGTCGACGCGCTCGGCCTGCGCCAGCGCGTACGGCTCGAGCTCGCCGGGGACCACGTCAAGATCTGGCCCGCAGACGCGCCGGTGTCGTCGTCGGCGGGAAGCACCAACGGCGTTCCGACGTCGTCCGACGCCGACCGCACGCACGGACGCCACGCGAAGGAGAGCGACGCATGACGGCCACCCAGTCCCGCCCCGCCGAGCAGACCACCACGCACGCCGCCGGCATCCGATCCCGCGGCCTGACCAAGACGTACGGCAGCGGGGCGACCGCCGTCCACGCCCTGCAGGGCATCGACCTCGACATCGTCGCCGGCTCGCTCGTGGTGCTCTCGGGCCGCTCGGGCTCCGGCAAGACGACCCTGCTCAACTGCCTCACCGGCCTCGACCGGCCCGACGGCGGCACGGCGTGGATCGGCGACGCCGAGGTCACCGCGATGCGCGCCGACGAGCTGCTCACCCTGCGGCGCGACTCCATCGGGTTCGTGTTCCAGACCTTCGGCCTGATGCCGCTGCTCACCGCGCGCGAGAACGTCGGCCTGCCGCTGCGGCTGCGGCGCACGCCCGTTGCCGAGCGCGAGGAACGGGTGAGCCTGCTGCTCGACCTCGTCGACCTGCGCAAGCACGCCGACCAGCGCCCCGGGGAGCTCTCGGGTGGTGAGCAGCAGCGCGTCGCCATCGCCCGCGCGCTCGCCACCGACCCCGCGGTGCTCGTCGCCGACGAACCGACAGGGCAGCTCGACTCGCGCACCGGGCGGCAGATCATGGACCTGCTCCAGGCCGTCACCCGTGAGCGGAACACGACGACGCTCGTGGCGTCGCACGACCCGGGGCTCATCGCGCGCGCCGACCAGCACCTCGAGCTCCTGGACGGCCGCCTGGTCCCCACCCCGCCTGCGGGTTGAGCCCCGTCGAAACCACCGGGCTGGGTCTGGACCTGCTGGTTGAGCCCCGTCGAAACCACCGGCCGCAACCCGCTGCAGATGTCCAGCACCGCGAACCCCGGCTACCGTGGATGCGGAGGACAAGGGGGTTCACCATGGGCCGGACTCATGCGGAGCAGCAGAACGGCAATCCCGAGGCCACGACGCCTCCCGACGAGGAGAGCTTCATCGAGAAGATGGAACGCGCCGCGCGCGGCGAGCTCGGCGCGCACCCGGCGGACGACCCCGACCTGACCGGGGAGGACCGGTTCGACGCCGGGTGAACCGGCGGGCCCGGGGCGCCCACGGCGATTTGGAGAACCAGGCCCGACTGGTGTTAACCTAGGGCGCACCTTGGGGCTATGGCGCAGTTGGTAGCGCGTCTCGTTCGCAATGAGAAGGTCGGGGGTTCGAATCCCCCTAGCTCCACTCCTTGAAGGCCGTTGGCCGGGATGAACATCCTGGTCAGCGGCCTTCGGCGTTCCCGGAGTCCTCGAACGAGAGGACCCAGATCGCCATGATTCCACGCGAGATTCCACGCGAGTGCTCACCGGGCATGCCGGCGTGCGACCGTGATCGACCCTGGTCGCCGGTCGCGACGGCGCACCTGGAGTTCATGGTCGCGAGAGATGAACCCCCGCTCACGCACACGCCGATGTGGACGCTCGACGAACTGTGCGAGAAGGTCCACGTGAGCCGGGCGACGGTACACACCTGGCGAAAGCGCGGAACTGCACCGAAGGCGTACGTCATCGGGCGGCACCTCATGTTCGAGGAGTCGGACGTCCGAGCATGGCTGGACGCTCGGACGGCCGGCTTCGACGACGAGACGAGCCCGGGCTCCGGATCGGGCTGGTGAGCGCGATGAGCCACGACAAGCTCCTCCCGGGAGAGCACGGAGAGATCTTCATCAAGAAGACGGCCAGCGGCTCGTTTCAGGCCCGGGTTCGCCTTCGTCTCTTGGACGGCTCGGACACGCAGATCTCCCGAAGCCGGAAGACGAAGGCCGCCGCACGCCTTGCCGTCCAGGCGGAGATCGATGAGCGACTCAAGCGCCCCAAGGGCTCCGTCGACCTGAAGCCCGACAGCAAGGTCGGGCTCGCTGCAAGGCAGTGGATCGACGAGCTCCGAGTGCAGGCGACCTGGCCTCGGCCGCGGCGGCGTCCGCAGACGATCGACGAGTACGAGCGACTCCTCGGAACCCTGCTGGTGCCGAAGTTGGGAAAGCTCAGGCTCAACGAGCTCACGACCGCGCGGTGCCAGGCATGGATCGACGAGATCATCGAGAAGGGCCGGACCGGCCCGCACGACATGGTCGTCACGGCCGCTCAGGTGCGGATGGTCTTCAAGGCGGTCCTTGATCGAGCGATCGTCCACGACGCGCTGCGCTCGAACCCGATGGACAAGACGACGGTACCGCCGCGGAAACAGCCGAACCCGACTGCACTGACCGTGACCAGCGTCTATCGGCTCCGGGCCGCTGTCCGGGCATGGGAGGCCGCTCGCGCCGGTCGGCCAGGTCCCCCGCCCAACGGGCACCTTCCCGTTGCGGTCGACGTCATGCTCGGGACAGGGCTGCGGATCGGAGAAGTCCTCGCGCTCAACTGGTCCGAGGTGAACCTCACCACCGAAGGTCTGCCCACTGTGCGAGTGGACGCCACGATGGTCGACATCAAGGGGCAGGGAACCGTCCGCCAGGCCATGCCGAAGACGGACGCCGGGAAGCGCACGATCATCATCCCGCGGTTCACTGCCGACGCCCTGCGAGGGTTGTACCCGGAGGGCGCGTCTCCCAGCGACCCGGTGTTCCCGTCGCGGCGCAGGGCGGGCCGCACGGAGCCGCGGCCGCAGACCCCGCACAACGTGCGGCGTACGCTCCGCGCCGCTCTGGAGCTTGCCGGCATGAAGGGTGAGGTCCGTCCGCACCTCCTGCGATCCACGGTGGCGACGTTCGTTGCCCGCGAGAGAGGTACCGCGGACGCCGCCGTCCTTCTTGGACACAAGATCCAGGGCGGCGTGACGCAGCGGCACTACGTCGAGCGCCTCCTCATCGCGCCGGACGTGTCGTCGATCCTGCAGGCGATGGTCGAGATCGGCGAGGAGGAAGCCGCGGCACACGCCAAGCAGGTGAACGGCCAGACCGGCACCGCCGTTGTGACCGGAATCGACGCAGCCGAAGGACGGTGACGCGGCCCGCGTTACCACAGCCCCAGTCCGAGATCGGGCCGAGGGGCGCGTTGGGGCTCGGCCGACTGGGAGGGGGCGGCCGTCGCCCGTGCCGCCCGGGACTGTCTCCTGGGGCTTGACCGTCGGCTGGGCGGGCAGGTCCGGCACTGCCCGCAGCCGTCGTCCCGACGCCGGAGCCTCGGCGGGGTCGAGCGGGTGACGGGTGTCGAGGTGCCGGGCCCGGCTCGCCGGGTGCCGGGACATCGACCGGGCGAGGGCGTCGTCGGCGGCGTCGTGTCCGATGCGGGTGGCGACGAACTCGTAGCGGACGTCCTCGACACCGACATGGTCGACCGGGTACGCCCGGGTGTGGCCGGCGGCGACGAACCGCTCACCCTTGTGGAACTCCCCGACGAGGTGTGCGGCCGGCGTGGCCACGGCCGTAGCCCTTGCGCCCCTCCAACTCGCGATGATGGGCAAGATCGCTGCCCTCTACAACCTCTCATTGACGGGTGCGCTCGGCGGTGCTGGCCTCGTTCAGTTCGCACTGAAGCTCACCGGCAAGGCGGCGGCCCAGGCACTCGTTGAGATGGTGCCCGGTGTTGGCGACATCGCAGGTGTCGCTGTCGCTGCCGGTTGGACCTACGGCGCCGGGGAGGGCTGGCTGCACCTCTGCGAGGGCATCGCCACGGGCAAGGTTGACGTGAAGGCCATCGACTCGGTCTTCGACATGCTCCAACCCTTCATCGCCGCAGCGCTCAAGCAGCACTTGCGCTGACACCGGGTACGGCCGTGATACGGCCTGAGGAGAAGGGCCACGTAGGAAGCCTGGCGCAGACGGGTCGGCCGACACGAACGGGCACAGGGCTCGCCTCGTGGTCGGTGAGTTCGTGGTGGTCAAGCACTCCATCAGGACCGACCGGCCGCTTCGGCCGGTGCCACCGGCGCCAACCGCGCCTCGGCCCGACTGCACGCACGCGATGAGCGCCTTGACACTGCGCTGCACCGGCTTGCCGGCCAGGCGGCGTTTCGCCGCGGCCTGGATCTCGGCGGCCCGGCGGGCGCGGGCGAGCTCCTCGGCCGCCGTCGACATCGCCGCGACCTCGTCCTCGGACGCCCGGGGCGGCTGATCTGGTGTGGGAGGTGCTGGGACCCGGTCCGTCGTGGGCAGCGTCGCAAGGGTCTGCGCGGCCAGGACCTTGCGGTAGTGGGGATCGACGGGCGCGCCGTCGTCGATCGCAGCAAGGGCGGTCTCGGCGATGCGGCGCACATGCCACGCCGCGTCTGGGTCCTCGCTGAGCTGAATGATCGTGGCGATCTGCTCCAGGCGCTGGAAGGAGAGCTTGCCCGTGATGGCCAGGGCAGCCTTGTGCCGGCTGCGAAGCACCGCCCACCGTGGGGAGGAATCCTCCCCGACCACGCTCCCGGGCCCCGCGCCCGCGTGCGCATCGGTGTCGGTGGGGTGTCGGGCGTCGGCGCGGTACAAGTCACGCAGCTCGACGAAGAGGCGGGCCTCCTCGGTGGGCAGCAGGTCGAGCCGTTGCCCGTTCTCGTGCTGCTCGGCCAGCGCCGCGCTCAGGTCCGTCGACGCGCCCGGGTGGATGCGCACCTCGACCGTGGTCCAGCCCAGGCTGCGCACCGCTTCGAGGCGCCGGGCCCCGCACAGCAGGACCCCGTCGGCCGTCACGAGCGGGGGGTGGAGCAGCCCGATCGTGTCGATCGAGGCGGCCAGGGCCTCGATGTCGCCGAGCGACCGTCGCCGCCGCTCGCCGACACGGATGGCGTCGATGGCGCGCTCCTCGGTGGGGAACACGATGCCGCGCTCAGACATGGGAGGCCGTCGGCCCGGACGTGCGATGCCCGGCCTGCGGTCTTGGGAGCGAGGTGGGATCCACGGTGCGCGCAGCGGAGCGCCACTGGATGGCGGACGAGCCGCGATGCATCTGCGATGCAGGAGTCGGTGGACGCGTGACGCGCTGGGAGGTGCTGTGGAACGCCGCGGCGGCGGGGCGAGCGGGTCGGCGGGACCGTGCGCGACGAGGGGTCGAGGGTGGTCACGCCTCTGGCACTCAGGGGCTCAGGGTGTGGGTCGGGAGGTTGTGGACGGCGCGGACGGCATGCGCAGGTCGACGCCACTCCCGTCTTGATTCAGTTTGGATCACTGCGTATGGTGGTCCGTGAGAGGAGCACGATCATGTCTGGTGTCGCGTCTGCTGTTCACGAGCCGAGCCTGAGGCTGTCGTATGCCCGCGCGCGCCTGGCGGAGATCGAGCGCACGCGTCAGATCTACCTCGCGTCGCGTGACGGTGTCCCGCAGCGAGACATCGCCGCTGCCGTGCATCTGTCCCAGGCGAGCGTCCACCGGGTCATCGCCAGGGCGAACGCTGTGGCGATCGAACGGGAGTCGGTCGAGGAGATCGTGCTTCAACGGTTCGTCGGCCGGATCACCTCAGAAGAGATGGTCAGCAAACTGGTTGGCTCCGAGGCGTGGGTGCCGCGGGTCGTCGACCCGGTCGACGGCGTGCTGCCTGGGGACTCGCGGGCCGAGTTGGAGGACATGCTGGCCGACGGGCTGGTGACTGAGGACGAGGTCGACCGGGTGCTCGACGCCCGTGAGTGACCTGCGTGGCCGCACCCACGCGGCGGTGTGCGCGGTCGTGCGCGCCGGGACCTCGCTGGATCGAGTACTCACGCGGGGCGACCAGCGTCGCCTCGTTCGAGAGGCCAGCGACTGGTACCTGGGCACCCACGCGTCGCGGGCGGCGCGCAACGGCACGTGTGTCGTCGTGACCGCCGGACCACCGGGGGCAGGCAAGTCGACGATTCTGCCCTCCGCGGTCCCGGACCTGACATCGCGCCTGGTGATAGATCCCGACCTTGCCAAGGTGTACCTCGCCGGCTGGTGCGCGGAGCACGGCCTCTACGCCGAGCAGTTGTCGGTCACGCTGCCGGACGGCCGGAGCCTGATGCCCCTTGAGCTGTCGCCGTTGTTGCACTCGATGTCGACGGAGGTCTGCAACGTGGTACGGCGCACCGCGTTCGCCCAAGGGTTGGACGTCGTCGTCGAAAGCACGATGGTCTCGCCTGCCTACGGCGAGCGGCTGCTCCTGTCCCTGGCCAAGGCCGACTATCAGGAGCTGATGATCGTCTCGGTCGAGACCGACCGCGAGACCGCTCACGCGCGGGCCGTCGAGCGCTGGTGGGCGGGCCGCGCAGAACGCGGAAGGCTCGGCGGTCGGCTCGTGCTGCCGGAGACAATCGACACGTCCTACCCGAACACGACGGTGAGCAGCGCCTGCCGGGACAACGCCCGCGCGCTCGTGGGCACGATCCGCGCCGGTTCCGCGACGCTCGCAAGCGTCACGATCGCGGAGTACGACGACGGACGGCTCGCCCGGATCGACGCCGACCCGCCACGAATCGTCGACACTCCCGACGACTGAGGCCCGTTCCGCGCACGGCGACCCCACCTCACCGCCGAAGCGGGTGGAACGCCCGCACCTCGCTCATGTCGGAGGTGTGAGCGTGACGGTCTCGATGCGGGTGATGTCGGCGGGCGACGGGTACGCGTACCTGCTGCGCACCGTCGTCGTCGGCGACGGCAGGGCGGACCGGCTCTCGGCTCTCACGCGGTACTACACCGACAAGGGCACGCCGCCTGGCACCTGGATGGGCAGTGGCGTCGTCGAGTTCGGGGACGGTGAGCTCCGAGCGGGCATGACGGTGACGCCCGAGCAGTTGCAGACCCTGCTCGGGAGGGGCCTTGACCCCCTGACCGGCGAGGTGCTCGGACGTCCGTACCAGCGTTACTCGACGGTCGCGGAGAGGGTCGCCGCCCAAGTCGCGAAGGTCGATCGATCGCTGCCTGCAGCTGAGTACGAAGAGAAGATCGCAGCGATCACTGCCGCCGAGGTGAAGCGTGGTCCGCAGTCTGCCGTTGCCGGGTTCGATCTGACGTTCGCTGTCCCGAAGTCGGTCTCGGCGTTGTGGGCGGTCGCCGATGCGGGGCTGCAGGAGCAGATCGGCGCCGCCCATCATGCTGCCGTCGCCGAGGTGTTCGACTTCCTGGAGCGTGAGGTGGCGGCCACGCGGGTCGGGGCGCACGGCATCGCTCAGGTCGGCGTTCGTGGTGTGGCTGCCACGGCGTTCGACCATTACGACTCGCGGGCCAACGACCCGCATCTGCACACGCACGTCGTGGTCTCGAACAAGGTCCGCACGGTGGTCGACGGGGTGTGGCGGACGTTGGACTCCCGGGCGTTGCACGGCGCCGTCGTCGCGCTGTCCGAGCACTATCACGCCGTTCTGGCGGACCGTCTGACCGGGGTGTTCGGGGTTCGGTGGGAGCAGCGGGTGCGCGGCGTTGACCGGAACCCGTCGTGGGATGTCGTCGGTGTGCCCGAGGACCTGTTGGCCGAGTTCTCGAGCCGGTCACGGGCGATCGACGTCGCCACCGACGAGTTGGTGGCCGGGTACGTGGCGGCGCATGGGCGGCGCCCGTCGCGCACGGTGATCGTGGCGATGCGCGCCCGCGCCACGTTGGCGACCCGGCCGGAGAAGGTCGTCCACTCCCTGTCGGACTTGTCGGCGTCGTGGCGCCGGCGCGCGCACGCGGTCCTGCGCACGGACGCCGGCCAGTGGGCGCGCGGGGTGCCGACCTGTGGGGCGTCCGCCCCGGTCGGTTTCGCCGGGCCGACCGACGACGACGTCGCGGTGGTGGCGCGGCGGGTTGTCGAGGTAGTGGGGGAGAAGCGGTCGACGTGGCGGCACTGGAACCTGTGGGCGGAGGCGGCGCGGCAGACGATGGGGTGGCGCTTCGCCACCGCCAAGGCGCGCGAGGACGCTGTTGGGCGGGTGGTGGCTGAGGCGACGCGGCTGTCGGTGCGGCTCACGCCGGACGAGCTCGCGCCCACCCCGGCCGGG
>CBINDH010000060.1:0-11146 GCA_966249365.1 uncultured Xylanimonas sp.
GGTGACGACCGGTCCGTCGTCGGCGACCGCGACCAGCACCGCGGCGGTCGCGACGACGACGACGAGCGCGCCGACGGCGATGACGCGCTGCGCGCGCGTGTGGCGGTGCAGGGCGAGGGTCAGGCCGGCCGCGATGAGCGGGGCCAGCACGGGCAGCGGGAGCAGGGTGGCCGAGGTCCACATCAGCGCTGGTCACCTCCGTCGTCGTCCGCCGGGCCTGCCGCCAGGCTCTCCTCGATGTCGTCGTGCACCTCGGCGGCTTCCTCGTCGAGCGTCTCGCCGGTCTCGGCGGCGTCGACGTCGGTCCACACGGCCTCGTTGCGGGCGGCGAGCCGGGCGATGCGCCGGTCCTCGTCGTCGTCCTGGACCTCGTCGTGACCGTGGAGCTGGAAGGAGCGGTACGCCATCGCGAGGATGAACGCCGTCAGCGCCAGGGTGATGACGATCGAGGTGAGCACCATCGCCTGCGCGAGCGGGTCGGACATCCGGATGAGCGGGTCGGCGTTGCCGACGATGGGTGCGGTCCCCGCACGCCCGCCCGCGACGAGCAGCGCGAGGTTCGCGCCGTTGCCCACGAGCACGAACCCGAGCAGCACCCGCGTGAGCGACCGCTCGAGCAGGAGGTACACCCCGGCGCCGAACAGCACGCCGACCGCGAGCACCAGGGCGAACGAGGGGACGTTGTCGATGACGACCATCAGCGCACCACCCTCCCGCCGAGGCTGCGCGCCTGCCGGTCCTCGAGCTCGCTGTGGCGGTCGATCTCCGCGCCGAGCGAGCGGAGGACGTCGAGCACGAGCCCGATGACCACGAGGAACACCCCCAGGTCGAAGAAGAGCGACGTGATCAGGTGGACCTCGCCGAACAGCGGCAGGTGCAGGTCGACCTGGAAGCTCTCGATGGCGTGCCGGCCGGACAGCAGCGAGACCAGGCCCACGCCTGCGGACAGGAACAGGCCCGTGCCGAGGATGAGACCCGGGTGCACCGGGGCGGCCTCGCCCAGCTCGTAGCGCCCGCCCGCGAGGTAGCGCACCGCGAGCGCCAGCCCGACGACGAGGCCCGCCGCGAAGCCGCCGCCGGGGGCGTTGTGCCCGCGGAACAGCAGGAAGAGCGCGAACAGGACCATGGCGTGGAACACCACGCGCGTGATGACCTCGAACATCATCGAGCGGCGTTCGGGGTCGAGGGTGGGAGCCGCGACGATCCAGCTCCGGCGCCGCACCTCGCCGCCGCCCTCGACGGCCGGGGGCACGGTCGACCGGGCGCGCGCGCTCTTGTCGCGCACGCGCGGCGCACGCGCCGACCGCTGCCGGAGGAAGACGAGCGACGCGACGCCGGTCGCGGCCACGAGCAGCACGGAGATCTCGCCGACGGTGTCCCAGGCGCGGATGTCGACGAGGGTCACGTTGACGACGTTGTGCCCGCCGCCCCACGTCAGGGCCTGGTCGGGGAAGTCCACGGCGATCGAGGGGTGCACGCGGGCCAGCGGCGCCGCCGTGACCAGCAGCATCACCACGAGCCCCACGCCGACGCCGATGGCCATGCGCACCCACCGGCTCGCGGCGAGCGGCCGGTCGGAGAAGTACGGGGGCAGCCGGCGCAGGACGAGCACCATGACGACGAGCGTCACGGTCTCGGTGAGCACCTGCGTCAGGGCGAGGTCGGGGGCGCCGTGCAGCAGGAACATCGCGGCGTTGCCGTACCCGGCGACGCCGACCAGGAACACGGCCTTGAGCCGTCGGCGGGCGCGCGCGGCGAGCACGGCGGCCACGGCGATGACGACGACGACGAGGATCTGCGCGGGCCGGTCGAAGGGCGTCAGGGCGAACGGGCCGACGTGCCAGGCGTCGTCGGCAGCAGCGGCCGCCCCGGGCAGCGTGGTGCCGCGCAGCCCCCAGACGAGCGCGAGGCCCGGACCGGCGACGACGGACACGAGGATCGCGCCGAGGTAGAACGGCAGCGAACCGCGCTGGGTGGCACCGGTGACGTCGGCGGCGAGGTCGTCGAGCCGGCGCATCGAGCGGCGGTAGACGAGGTCCGCGCCGAGCGGCGACCACAGGCGGCCCTGCAGCCACTCGACACGGTCGCGCTGCCAGAAGAGCAGGGCGCCGGCACCGAGCACCGCGAGGGTGACGAAGAAGGTGGGCGTGAACCCGGCCCAGAGCGTCAGGTGCCCGGTCTCGCCGGTCGGGTAGTTCTGGGCGTGCGGCGCGAGCAGGTTGTCGCCCACGTGCGGCAGCAGCGCCACCGCGAGCCCGAGCACCGCGAGCACGAGCGGCGGCGCGACGAGCAGCAGCGGCGGACGCTTGACGACGACGCCGGCGATCTTCGGGGCCTCGGTCCCGCCCGCCGTGGCCGCCGCCTCGGCTGTCGTCGGCGGCGGCCCGACGGGCGTCAGCGGACCGACCGCCGGGAGGCGCCGCTTGCCGAACGCGCCCCACGCGAACCTCAGCCCGTACGCGACGGTCAGCACGGACCCGAGCGCGACGACGACGAGCATCACCCGGCCGAGCGGGTCGTCGTCGTGCGCCCACGCCTCGAGCGCCGCCTCCTTGGCGACGTACCCGGCGAACGGCGGCAGGCCGATCATCGACGCGGTCGCGAGCACGCCGGCCACGGCCGTGCCGGGGAGCTGCTTCGCCAGTCCCGCGAGCCGCCTCAGGTCGCGCGTGCCGGTCGCGGCGTCGACGACGCCGACGACGAGGAACAGCGACGCCTTGAACATGGCGTGCGCACCCAGCAGGGCGAGCCCCGCGAGCGCCGCGGCACGCGTGCCGTACCCCAGCAGGAGGACGAGCAGCCCGAGCTGGGACACCGTCCCGAACGCCAGGACGAGCTTGAGGTCGTGCTGGCGCAGCGCCCGGTACCCGCCGAGCAGGAGGCTCGCCGAGCCGAGCACCAGCACGACCCACTTCCAGGCGGCCAGGTGCGAGTAGGCGGGCGCGAAGCGTGCGATCAGGTAGATGCCCGCCTTGACCATGGCCGCGGCGTGCAGGTACGCGCTGACCGGCGTCGGCGCCGCCATCGCGGCGGGCAGCCAGAAGTGCGACGGCACCTGCGCCGACTTCGTCACGGCTCCGGCGAGCAGGCACACCGCGGCGACCGTCGCGAGGGTTCCCGACGGCGGGTCCGCGAGGATCTCCGAGACGCGCCACGTGTCGGCGGACACCCCGAGGATGACGACGCCGACGAGCATCGTCAGGCCGCCCGCGGTGGTGACGACGATCGCCTGCATGGCCGCGCGGCGCGACGCCTTGCGGTCCGCGTGGTGACCGATGAGCAGGTAGGAGAAGACGGTCGTCAGCTCCCAGAACATGAACATGACCAGCAGGTCGTCGGCGGTCACCAGGCCCGCCATCGCGCCCGCGAACGCGACGAGCACGCCCGCGAACCGGCCCATGCCGGCGGCGCCCTTCGAGAAGTAGGCGCTGCAGTACAGCAGGACGAGCGCCCCGACGGCGCCCACGACGAGCAGCATGAGCCACGACAGGGTGTCGAGGCGGAAGTCGAACGCGAGCCCGAGCGACGGCACCCACTCGAGTCGTTCGACGGGCGGGCGTCCGTCGAGCACGGCGGTGGTCTGCGACAGGGCGTACACGGCCGCGGCCGCGGGGCCGAGGGACAGCACCCAGAAGGCCTTGCGCCCGATCCATCCGACGAGCGTCGGTGCGGCGAGAGCGAGGAGCGTGTGGACGACGACGACTGCGAGCACGGCGGCCCCTACAGGTCGTCGGGGTCGACGAGGAAGTCGGACTCGTCGGCGATCTCGCCGCCGGCCGCCTCCCACAGGGCGCGCGCGACCCGCGCGACCAGCTCCGCCGACCGCTTGCGGGCCACGAGATGGGTGTGCGACGGGACCTCACGGTTCGCCTCGAAGACGTCCGGCGGGTCCCAGACGACGCGGTACGCGACGCAGCCGGAGCGCACCCACGGCAGCTCGCGCAGCAGCAGGGGCACGACGTCCTCGCCCGCGACCTCGACCGTCACCCAGCCGTCCAGGCCCAGGTCGATCGTGACGCCGAACCCGTCGAGCACGTGCGGCTCCTGCAGGGCGGCGATGTCGAAGTCGTCGGCCGCGGCGTGCAGCGCGCGGCGCAGGTCCGGGTCCATCTTCTCGCCCGGGTACAGCGGCAGCTCCGCGATGCCCGCCGGCGGGCCCTGGTAGGGCGCACCCTCCGTCGCGAGGTGCGCGCGCGGGTGCACAGCCTGGACGACGCGGTGGCAGGCCTGCGGGTCGAGCCACACGTCGGAGTACACGGTGAGGTTGACGGCGGCGCCCGGGTCGGGCGTGAGCACGACGCCCGTCCCGATCGCGTGGGCGGCCGCTTCGGCGTCGTCGGACCACATGCCGCCGACGTCGAGACGCACCGAACCGCCCAGGCGGCGTGCCGCGGCGACGAGCCACGTGACGACCCGCTCCTCCTCGCGGTTGGGCATCCCCGCCGGGAAGGACCGCGCGATGCCGTCCTTGTCGCCGCCCTCCGGGGGCGCCGGCTCGGCCCACCGCTCGCGCGGGCAGACGACGTCGAACACGAGCGCGGTGCCCGCGGGCAGACCCGGGTCGAACCCGTGGCCGACGGGCGCGTACGGGCCCGTGAGCGTCGAGTGCCGCGACAGGCGCAGCACGCCCGGCTCCCCCGGGCCGGCCATGCGCCCCACCGGGACGTCGGCCCCCGGCATGTCGCGCGGCACGACCTCCCAGCGCGTCGCGGCGAACCGCGACAGGGCGAGCACCTCGACCTCGTCGACGACGACGTCGCCGGGCAGCGCGAGCAGGTGCCGCGCCTCGTGCCCGCGCGTGACGACGCGGGGCAGGGCCGGGTGGGTCGATGCCATGCGCTTGAGCTCCTTCCGGGAGGGCAGGGACGCACCGCGGCGACGGGCGCCCTCGTGGCGCGACCGAGCGTAGCGGTGCGTCGTCCTCTCGGGGTTCGGCAGTCCCGAGGTCATGAGCCAGTCGGGATCGTCGTCGTGTGGAAGCTCTGCCAGGACCGGCTCGCCGTCGGGCCGCGCTGACCCTGGTACCGCGAGCCGTTCGCGCCCGAGCCGTACGGGTTCACGGCCGGGCTGGACAGCCGGAAGAAGCAGAACTGGCCGATCTTCATGCCGGGCCACAGCAGGATCGGCAGGGTCGCCGTGTTGCTCAGCTCGAGCGTGACGTGCCCGCTGAAGCCCGGGTCGATGAAGCCCGCGGTGCTGTGCGTCAGCAGGCCGAGCCGCCCCAGGCTCGACTTGCCCTCGAGTCGGGCGGCGACGTCGTCGGGCAGCGTGATCGTCTCGTACGTGGACCCGAGCACGAACTCCCCCGGGTGCAGCACGAACGGCTCGCCCTGCGGGACCTCGATCAGGCGGGTCAGCTCGGGCTGCTCCTGCGCCGGGTCGATGTACGGGTACTTGTGGTTGTCGAAGAGCCGGAAGTAGCGATCGAGGCGCACGTCCACGGAGGACGGCTGGATCATCAGCTCCCGGTCGAAGGGATCGATGACCACCCGTCCGGACTCGAGCTCGGTGGCGATGTCACGGTCGGAGAGGAGCACGTGCCCACCGTAATCGCCCGGCCCCCGCCACGCGGTGCGGCGGCGTCATCGTGGACACCTTCGACCGCCGGGAGGGATGTGGTTACAATCGGGGCGCACACACCGCCAGCGGTGTGCCAGCGCGGACGTAGTTCAATGGTAGAACTTCAGCTTCCCAAGCTGATAGCGCGGGTTCGATTCCCGTCGTCCGCTCCGCTGCGAGGGCCCTTCCGTCAGGTGGGGCCCTTCGTCGTCCCCGCGAATGATGTTGCCGCCCGCGCATCCGTCGGATAGGAAGCGAAGATGCTCAAGGGCGCCCTGGTCGGGCTGCGGGCCCGCCACGAGGAAGACATCCCCATCCTGATCGAGGAGATGTACAACGACGTCATCACCGACTCGCGGTCCAGCCCGCGGCCGTGGCGGCCCGTCGCGCCCGGCTCGAACGACAAGCGGCTCTCCCTCGACGACCCGTCGGATGACCTGGTCCGCTTCTCCGTCGTCGACCTGGCAGGCGGCGACCTGCTCGGCATCGGGTCGCTGTGGGGCATCGACACGCTGAGCCGCACCGCGCACCTCGGCCTGGGGCTGCGACCGGGAGCGCGCGGCAAGGGCTACAGCACGGACCTCGTCCGCCTGCTCTGCTACTACGGCTTCGTCGTGCGCGGGCTGCACCGGCTGCAGCTCGAGACGCTCGCCGACAACGTGCCGATGCGGCGGGCCGCCGAGCGCAACGGGTTCGTCCAGGAGGGCGTGCTCCGGTCGTCGGCGTACGTGCTGGGCGAACGGCTCGACGAGGTGGTCTACGGGCTGCTCGCCTCGGAGTTCCCCGCGGGGCCGTAAGCCGCCGTCAGTCCTCGGCCGCGGACCAGTGCAGGCCGGGCCAGTAGGCCCACTCCTCGAAGTCGGCGACGCGGCCGTCGTCGGCGAAGCGCAGCAGCCACAGGTCGCGGTACTCCTGGGCGCGCGGCGCGGTGTAGTGCACCTCGACGCGCACGACCGCCGACGACCCCTCGACGGCGACCGGCTCCGCGGTCATCGTGAACTCGGCCTCGTCGGGCCAGAAGCCCTCGATCTCGGCGTGCCCGTGCAGCGCCTCGTCGTAGGGCGAGCGGGCGTACCGCGCGTCCTGCGTGAACAGCGTGCGCACGGCGGCGACGTCGTCGCCACGCCACGCCCGCTCGTAGGCGCCCACCCAGGCCATCACTGCGTCGCGGTCCACCTCTTGAGGGTCGCCCCCGGGGGGACTGCCCGCAAGGGGGTCGTCACACCGGCCGGGTCCGGGGGCGCAGGCGTACGTCCGGGATGGCTGGGGCGCGGAGCGGGCCGGTCGCGTAGCCGTCGACGCGGCCGAACCGGCGGCCCGCCGCACCATGGGTGTAGGTCGTCGAGCCGTCGGGCGCGTCCGCCACCTGAGCCATCCAGTCCGCGCGGGCGCGGGCGACGTCGTCGTGCGAACGGCCGACGAAGTTCCACCACATGACGATGTCCTCGTCGAAGGGGACGCCGCCGATGAGGACGGCGCGGGCCGGGGCACCCGCACCGGCCTCGACGACGAGCCGGTCGCGGCCCGGGGCCACGTACCCGAGCTGGTCCTTCGGCACGTCGGCGCCGGCGAACCGGACCTCCCCCGCGTCGACCAGGAGGGCGTGCTCGAACGCGGCGTCGACGCCGAGCTCGATCCGGCCGCCCGGCACGAGGTCGAGCTGCGCGCCGACGAGCGGCGTGTAGGTGCGCGCCGGGGACGTGTGCGCGCCGAGCGTGCCCATGAACACCTGGACGCGGCCGCCGTCGTGCACGGTGACCGGGAGGTCGGCGTGGTGCTCGAAGTGCGGCGCGATCCCGAGGGCGCCCGCGGGCAGCGCCGTCCAGAGCTGGACGCCGTGCAGCACGGGCGGCCTGCCGTCTGCCGGCGACTCCTCGGAGTGCGAGATGCCCACGCCCGCCGTCATGAGGTTGAGCTCCCCGGGCCGGACCCTCTCGAGCGAGCCGACGGAGTCGCGGTGCAGGATCTCGCCCTCGAACAGCCACGTCACGGTCTGCAGGCCCGTGTGCGGGTGCGGCGGCACCTGCATGCCGGCCGACGCCGAGACGTCGTCGGGGCCGTAGTGGTCGCAGAAGCACCACGCGCCGACCAGGGAGCGCACCTTCTGCGGGATGGTGCGGCGCACCGTCATGGCTCGCGGGCCGCCGAGCGGCACGTCGCGGGCGGTGAGCAGCTGGACGCCTGCCGCGGCGTCGCCGGCGGTGCAGACCTGCTCGGCGGGGCGTGTCTCGAGGTTGCTCATGGGGACAACGTAGGCGCCCTCGACGGTCGGCCCTCGTCGAAACCTGGCGCAGGGACGGCCGAGGCCCCCCGGGACGGCCGGGGGGCCTCGGGTTGCACCGCGCACCGCTGGTCGCGGGTCCCACCGACCAGGGCGCCGTGTGTCGACGACACGGCCCCGGCGACCCGTCGGACCAGGGGTCAGTCCTCGCGAGGGACCCCTGACCCGTTCTCCACGGGACGCCGGACGCGGGTGGTCTTCCGGCCCCGCTCGAGCACCTGTGTCGTCACCCACAGCCCCGCACCGCGGCGCGGGACGGCTCGTCGTTATCCGGTCGACCGTGTCTCTTGGCCGGGACTCGCCAATCCGCTGCAGCTGGTTTGGCGGGCCTGCGCCTCGAGACCATCGAGTCGTTTCTACTTCCCGATCTGCCCTGGTGCAAGGCAAGCGAGGGCCCTTTTCTGCGCCGTGCTCAAGCCACAGGATTGTCCACAGGCGATGCCGCGGAATCCCCACATCGTCCACATCCCTGGGGACAAAAGTTGTGGACGCGTTGTGAGCGCCGCACCGCCCGCGCGCGGCCCCGACCGACGGGCGCAGGGCGGCGGAGCGACCGCGGAACGGGCGCGTGCGCGGCACGCGTCAATCGCGCCGGCGGGGCAACAATCCGCGGAAACTCGCGGTTCTCACCCCTTCGCACCGCACATGGGCCGCCGCCGTGGGCGCGCTCCCGCACGACGACGCCGACGCGCAGCAGGCCCCAGGGTCGCAGCGGCGGGCCGGGGCACAGGTTTCAGCGACAGTTCCCGCAGGTGAACGCCGCCTCAGGCACCCGTCCACACAGCCCTGTGGACACATCCTGTGGACAGCGAGGCGGGTCAGACCCACGCCTGAGCGCCCGAGTGCTCCCCGTCGATCCGGGCGCCCAGCTCCTCGGCCGTCACGACGAACCCGCCGTCGTCGACCATCACGCCGCCGAGGCGGCCCTGCAGCGCCACGGCGAGCCGGGCGACGCCCGACGCCATCCGCACCCGGGCGATCAGGTGCAGCCCCGACGGATGCTCCGTCTGCAGCTCGTACGGGTCCTGCGGCACCCACGACATCCGGTACGCGAACGGGCCGTACTGCCGCCACTCCATCACGCCGAGGGCCCGCGGCACGCGGTCGACGTGCTCGACCCGCACCAGCAGCTCGCCGTCGTACGACGTGCGCGCACGCACCGTGTAGGTCAGCGAACCGTCGGCGGCCTGGCCGCGGCTCCCGAGCTCCGCGGTGGCGATCATGGCCCGCACGTGCTGCAGCAGGTCCGCCGGGTCGAGCGCCATCGCCGAGTACAGCGCGAGGTCGACGGAGCCGCGCGGGTCGGGCACCAGCGGCGTGACGCCGTCGGCGACCAGCGCACCGCCCACCTTACGAGCGACCGCCACGCCCCACTGCACCGCACGGAGCTCCTCGGCCTCGGGCAGCCCCGCCATGAACGCGCGCGAGATCCCGTCGCGGTCGTCGTACGACGCGGGGCGGTGCGTGCGGGCCTGCGGCATCCCGTCGCTCGGCGCGATCGACCAGGCCGTCCACGCGGCGTCCGGTGCCAGCCCGACGGCGGACGCCTGCTCGGCCGACACCACCAGCGGGCCCGTCAGCGCGTGCCGCTCCCCGAGCCTCAGTACGCCGGGCACGGTCTCGGCGGCCGAGGATCCCCGGAACAGGCCGACGCGACCGCGCGACGCCGCACCGGTCGTCGGCTCGCGGACCCAGACGACGTCAGCAAACCAGGCCGCGGCCAGCTCGGGCAGAGCGTCGGCCCGCGCGGCAGGGACGACCAGGACGTGCGGCTCGGTCATGGCGCGAACCGTAGCGTCAGCAAGGGGTTCGGCGGGAGCCCTGTCTTATGCCTGTGCACCCACGTCGTGCAGGTGGTGCAGCACGTCGTGCAGGAAGTACTGCCCGAGGGTGCGCACCGTGAACACGGAGCCGTTCGAGCGGCGGCCGGACCGGTCGAGCTGGTCGGGCCCCACGGCGTCGAAGCGGTCGGCGATCGCCGCGCCCGCCGCGACCAGCTCGGCGGCGACGACCTCGGGGTCCTGGTGAGCGTAGTCGTCCTCGATCGCGGTGGCGTCCTGGTCCCAGTTGGGGAACTCCGGGTCGTTCTCCTCGATCATCGAGCGGAGCCGGCCGTCGAAGACGCGGAAGACGTCGCGCACGTGGGCCGCGTACTCGAGCGTGGACCAGACCCCGGGCGCGGGGCGCTCGCGCACGTCCTCGCGGGCGAGGGCGGCCTCCCAGCGCGGGAGCGTGGCACGCGTGACGTCGCCGACCGCGAAAGGGTCGCCCGCGGCGGCGTCGTAGCCGCACTCCGGGCACGGGCGTTCGAGGACCCAGGTCCAGTCCTTGGTGTCGGGGGCGATGCCGTCGGTCTGCATCGGGCCAGCGTACGAAGGACCTTCGACCGTGTATCTGGTACTGACGGTCTCACCCTATGATGTCAGCATGCCCAAGATCATCGGCAAGAGCCTCCATGAGCACCGGCAGATGACGAGGCAGCGACTCTTCACCGCACTCGCAGGCCTCATGGCCGAGCGCGGGTTCGACACGATCACCCTCGCGGACATCGCCGCGAAGGCCGGGGTGGGCCGCACGGCGGTCTACAACCACTTCCCGGACAAGGAAGCGCTGCTCCTCGGGTTCATCACGCACGAGACCGAGGAGTACGCCCACCGTCTCGAGCGGGCCCTCGAAGGGGTCGAGGACCCGGTCGCCCAGCTCCGCATCTACATCCGCCAGCAGTCCCAGCTCGCGCGCATGTTCCACCTGGCCCCCGGCCCGGACCTGCGCACCGTCCTGTCGCGCCCCACGCTGCAGCGCCTGCGCGAGCACGCCGAGATCGTCGAGTCGATCCTGCGCCGCATCCTCCGCGCGGGCATCGAGACCGGCGTCTTCCCCGAGCAGGACATCGACCCCACCGTCGGGCTCGTCAACGCCTGCCTGTCCGGCCGGCTCATCCCCGAGGAGCCGGCCGCGCACGAGCGCGCGGTCAACGCGGCCGAGAAGTTCATCCTGCGGGCCGTGGGCTCGCGGGTCGTCGCAGCCTGACGTCCGGCCGGGCGCGCCACCGCCGGCGCGCCCGTCGGACCCTCAGCTCGCGAGGCTCGACCGCAGCACCGACGGCGACGAGCCCGTAGCCGCGTGCACGGCGCGACGCAGCGACAGCGATCAACCGTACCCGCCCACCTCCGCCAGCTCCAGTCCCGTGTCGAGCCGCGTCAGCGACTCCGACGCGCCGAGGAACACGACGCCGTCGTCGGCGAGCCCCTCGGCGATCTGCCGCGCCACGGCGGCCACCGTCTCGTCCGCGAAGTAGATGAAGAC
>CBINDH010000061.1:0-11102 GCA_966249365.1 uncultured Xylanimonas sp.
ACCGGCGAGAGGTTGACGGTGATCTTGCGGTTCGGCCCCTCGATCCGGCTCGACAGCTCCGCCGCGCGCACGCGGGCGCGCGACTCGCTCAGCGCCGCGTCGGGCAGCCCGACCAGCACGAACCCGGGCACGGAGTACGCGAGCTGCGCCTGCACCTCGACGACGTGGCCGGTCAGTCCGACGAGCGCCACCGCTGCAGTGGTCCCGAGCGTCATCAGGACACCCCGCGCAGGAGGTCGGCCGTCGCCACGCCGGCGCGCGGCAGCGTGACCGCGACGACGTCGATACGCACCTCACGGAACCGGTGCCGCACCTCGTGGCCGTTCTCCGCGAGCCACTGCCCGGTCAGGCGTCGCAGCCGCGCGACCTTGCGCGGTGTCACCGCCTCCGCGGGGTGCCCGAACAGTTCGGTGCTGCGCGTCTTGACCTCGACCGCCACGAGGGTCCGCCCGTCGAGGGCCACCAGGTCGAGCTCGCCGCCCCGGCCACGCCAGTTGCGGGCCAGCACGGTGTATCCCTCATCGTGCAGTAGCTGGGCTGCGAGCCGTTCCCCGCGCCGCCCCACGTCGTCCTTCGCCGCCATCGCGACCACCTCCGCCCCGAAGCGTGGCGCGAAGGGACGCGCGCCCGGAGGCGTCGACGGGCGGGCTGTGCACAGCTCGGCCTTCCACAGGCGACGCGTCGCCCACCGCGCCCGGAACGGCGCGGGCCGGAACCTAGAGCGCCAGGTCGGCCTTCGCGAGCTCCTCGACGTTGACGTCCTTGAACGTCACGACACGCACCGACTTCACGAAGCGCGCCGAGCGGTACACGTCCCAGACCCAGGCGTCGCCGAGCCGCAGCTCGAAGTACACCTCGCCGGCGGCGGACCGCACCTGCAGGTCCACCTGGTTGGCCAGGTAGAACCGGCGCTCGGTCTCCACCACGTACGAGAACAGGCTCACGACGTCGCGGTACTCGCGGTACAGCGCGAGCTCCATCTCGGTCTCGTAGTTCTCGAGGTCTTCGGCGCTCACCGACTCATCTTCGCAGGTTCGCCGCCGCGGGCGCGTCGACGCGCAGGTCGAGCCTGCCGGCGACCGCCTGCTCCCCCGCCTCCGACGGCGCCTCGGCGTCGCCGGTCGGCACCTCGACGTCCGCCGTCCCCTCCGCGATCGCCTTGAGGTTCCAGGACCGCCGGTGCTGCGGCGTCGTGCCGTGCCGGCGCAGGGCGTCGAGGTGCGCGGGCGCGGAGTAGCCCTTGTTCTGGTCCCACGAGAACGCCGGGTACTGCCGCGCCAGCCGGGTGAGCAGCGCGTCGCGCTCGACCTTGGCCAGCACGGACGCCGCGGCGACCGAGGCGCACTGCAGGTCCGCCTTGACGAGCGTCCGCACCGCGGGGTCGGCCTCCGGCGCCCCCGCCACGTCCAGCTCGGCCGCCTCGAACAGGTCCACCTGCGGGCGCGTGAGCCAGTCGTGCGAGCCGTCGAGCAGCACGACGTCGACGTCGCCGCACACCCGCCGGACCTGCGCCAGCGCGCGGCGTCCCGCGAGCCGCAGCGCGGCGATGATGCCGTGCGCGTCGATCTCCGCGGGCCCCGCGTGGCCGACCGCCCAGGCGACCGGCCAGCGCTGGAGCTGCGGCACGAGCGCCTCGCGCGCCGCCGGGGTCAGCAGCTTGGAGTCGGCCACGCCCTTGGGTGCGGTCCGCGTCGCCGCGTCCACGACGACGACACCGACGCTCACCGGCCCGGCGAGCGCCCCGCGGCCCACCTCGTCCATCCCCGCGACGAGACGTGCGCCCGACGAGATCAGCGCGCGCTCGGTGCGCAGCGTCGGCGTCTTCCGGCCGATCGCCGCGGGCCTGCGCGGCGGCGTGGGGCGGCGTGTCGCGCCGGGGTGGACGGCACCCGGTTCCGTGGTCATGGCTCCGACACCTGCGCGAACACGTCCGCCGGGTTGCGGTGCCACGTCACGCGGTCGAGCGGCGCGACGGTCGCGAACGCGGCGCCGACGACGTCGTCGACGGGCACGAAGCCGCCACCGGGGTTGCCGAGATGCGAGCGCGAGTCCGCGGAGCTCTGCCGGTTGTCGCCCAGGACGAACAGCATGCCGTCGGGCACGACGACGTCGAAGGGCACCTCGCTGGGGATCGCCCCGGCCGCGAGGTAGTCGGTCTCGGTGATCGGCATGCCGTTGATCATGACCCTCCCGAGGACGTCGCAACAGGTCACGTGGTCGCCCGGCAGACCGATCACCCGCTTGATGAGGTGCTCGTCCGCGTCGGCCGGCCGGAGCCCGACCGCGGTCAGCGCCGAGACGAGAGCGTTGCCGAGCGGGCCACGATCCGGCGTCGGCAGCGGGGAGAGCCAGCCACCGGGGTCCCTGAAGACCACGATGTCACCTCTGTGCACGTCCAGGACGTCCGGCACGAGGCGCGAGACCACGACCCGGTCGCCGACCTCGAGCGTGCCCTCCATGGACGTGCTGGGGATGACGTACTGCCGGACGAGGAACGCGGCGGCGACCCAGGACAGCGCGAGAGCGCTCGCCACGACGATCGCCGCGGTCCGCAGCGCGCGCCGTGAGCGGCGGGGCCGGCCGGCGCCGCCGGCCTCGACGACGTCGACCTCGGCGGTCTCGGGCGCCGCGGTCACGGCGCGGGCACCCGCGCGAACACGTCGCCCGGGTTGCGGTGCCACGTGGCGTTCGGGAAGGGCCAGACGGTCGCGAACGCCGTCCCGACGACGTTGTCGATCGGCACGAACCCGCGCCCCGGGTCGTCCATGTGGTACCGCGAGTCGGCCGAGTCCTGGCGGTTGTCGCCCATGACCCACAGCATGCCGTCGGGGACGACGACGTCGAACTCCTTCTGGCTGGGGATCGAGCCGGGCTTCATGTACTCGGTCTCGGTGATGGCGACGCCGTTGATCTCGAGCTTGCCGTCGGCGTCGCAGCACACGACGTGGTCGCCGGGCGTCCCGATGACCCGCTTGATGAGGTGCTCGCCGGTGTCCTGCGGCATGAGCCCGATGGCGGTGAGCCCCGTGACGACGGCGTTGCCGACCGGGCCGTAGTCCGGCGGCACGTACTGGCCGCGGAGCCAGTTGTCGGGGTCCTTGAACACCACGATGTCGCCGCGGTGGATGTCCAGGACGCGCGGCACGAGCCGCGTGACCATGACGCGGTCGCCCTTGACCATCGTGTCGCTCATCGACGGGCTCGGGATGAAGAACGCCTGGACGAGAAGGGTCTTGATGAGCCAGGAGAGCACGAGTGCGCTGACGACGATGATCGCCGTCTCGCGCAGCAGGCCCATGCCCTTCGACCCGGACGCGCGGCGGCGGTGGGTGCCGCCCCCGTTCCCTGCTCCCCCGTGGGTCGAGGCGCCGGCGGGTTCGGGGATCGGGTGCTCAGAGGTCACGGGGTCGGATTCTGTCACGGAACCCACTCTGGCATCGCCCGCCGCGGCGGGGCACCGATACCGGTCCGGTCACGGTCGGCGCGGCGACCCGCCCGGCAGACGACGAACGGGCGGCCCTTCCCGGAGGAAGGACCGCCCGTCGACGGAGGTGCGGCAGGCTCAGCGAGCCGTGTTGTCGCGCTTCTCCTTGATCTTCGCCTTCTTGCCGCGCAGCGAGCGCAGGTAGTAGAGCTTGGCGCGACGCACGTCACCGCGGGTCACGAGCTCGAGCGAGTCGATCGTCGGGGCGTGCAGCGGGAACGTACGCTCCACGCCGACGCCGAAGCTGATCTTGCGGACGGTGAACGTCTCGCGGACGCCGCCACCCGAGCGACCGATGCAGACGCCCTGGAACGCCTGGATGCGAGAGCGGTTGCCCTCGACGACCTTGACGTTGACCTTGACGGTGTCACCGGCACGGAAGTCCGGGATGTCGGAGCGCAGCGACGCCGCGTCGACGAAGTCGAGCTTGTGCATGATCGTTCTCCCCGCCTGCCACAGGTCAGGCGCATATCAGGCCCGCGCAGGGACGCGCGGGTGAGGCCTAGGTTGGTGTTCCCGGTGCTGTTCGTCGTCTCCCCCGTGGCAGAGGCCGAGAACCGGCTGCGAACGCACCGACGGACAATCTTGCCACAGCGTCGTGGGTTCGACCGAATCGGCGATCGCCGAACCCTCGTCAGTCGCGCGAACGCTCGAGCGCCCCGTCCACGACGACCCACCCGAGCTCCGCGAGCTTCGCGACGTCGTGCTTGTCGAGCCCGTCGACGTCGAGCGCCGCGACCATGTCCGGCCGCCGCGCCACCGTCCGCTCGAGCGCCCGGTCACGGCGCCACCGCGCGATCTTCGCGTGGTGACCGGAGAGCAGCACCTCGGGGATCCCCTGGTCGCCCCACACCGGCGGCTTGGTGTACACGGGGTACTCGAGCAGGCCGGCGGCCCCGTGCGACTCCTCGACGAGCGAGGCGGGGTTCCCGACGACGCCGGGCAGGAGCCGCCCGACGGCCTCGACCATGACGAGCGTGGCGACCTCGCCGCCGTTGAGCACGTAGTCGCCGATCGACAGCTCGCTGACCCGCCGCCCCGCGGCGCGGTAGTGCTCCGCGACGCGCGCGTCGATGCCCTCGTAGCGCCCGCACGCGAACACCAGGTGCGACTCGGTCGCCAGCGCCTCGGCGTGCCGCTGCGTGAACACCTCGCCCGACGGCGTCGGGATGACCAGGTGCCCGTCGTCACCGAGGACGTCGTCCAGCGCCGTGCCCCAGACGTCGGGGCGCATGACCATGCCCGCTCCCCCGCCGAACGGGGTGTCGTCGACCGTGCGGTGCCGGTCGGTGGTCCAGTCGCGCAGGTCGTGGACCCGCAGGTCGAGCAGCCCCGCCTGCCGCGCCTTGCCGATGAGCGACAGGTCGAGGGCGGCGAGGTAGTCGGGGAAGACGGTGACGACGTCGACGCGCACTACTCCCCCTCGGGGGTGTCGACGACGAGGTTCGCGGCGTCGGACGCCAGCAGGCCGCCCGGCGGGTCGAGCACCACGCGCCCGCCCGCGACGTCGACGACGGGGACGATCGCGGTGACGAACGGGACCAGGGTGCGCGCGCCGTTGGTCTCCTTGACGAGCAGCGCGTCGTGCGCGGGCAGGTGCTCGAGCGCGACGACCTCGCCGACGACGGTGCCGTCGGTCAGCTCGGCGCGCAGGCCGCGCAGCTCGTGCGGGTACCAGGCGTCCTCCTCGTCGGAGGCGTCGGCGTCGACGACGAGCTCGACGCCGCGCAGCGCCTCGGCGGCCGTCCGGTCGCCGACCTCGGCGAACCTCACCAGCCAGCGTCCCTGGTGCAGGCGGCGGCTGAGCACCGTCAGCGGGCCGGCCGACGACGGCTCG
This sequence comes from uncultured Xylanimonas sp., assembly GCA_966249365.1. Lineage (GTDB taxonomy): Bacteria > Actinomycetota > Actinomycetes > Actinomycetales > Cellulomonadaceae > Xylanimonas. Next base: position 5,322 of record CBINDH010000061.1, read on the forward strand.
GTGGCGAGCACCTCGCCGACGGCGAGGCGGGTCTCCGGGTCGTCGGTGCGTACGTCGAGCACGACCTCGCCGCGCAACGAGTGCGCCTTGCCGATCCGGGCGACAACGAGCTGCATCGTTCCTCCTGGTAGAACCACGACGGGGCCCGGTCCATGGTGGACCGGGCCCCGTCGATCTGGCTTGCTCAGCGGCGGTCGACGTCGACGACGTCGACGCGGACCGGACCGTCCGTGGCGAGGGCACCGACGACGGTGCGCAGCGCCTTGGCGGTGCGGCCGCCCCGGCCGATCACTCGGCCGAGGTCGTCCGGGTGCACGCGGACCTCGAGCAGATCACCGCGGCGCAGCGGCTTCGCGGTCACCCGGACGTCGTCCGGGTTGTCCACGATGCCGCGCACCAGGTGCTCGAGGGCCTCGGCGAGCATCAGGCCTCGGCCTCGGCCTCAGCGTCGGCCGGAGCCTCCGCGGGAGCGGCGGCCTTGGCCTCGGCGGCCTTGGCCTTGACCTTCTCGGCCTCGGCGGCGACAGCCTCGACGGCCTTGGCGGCGTCGGCCTTGTCGCCCTTGGTCTTCAGGGTGCCCTCGGCGCCCGGGAGACCCTTGAACTTCTGCCAGTCACCCGTCACCTTGAGGAGGGCGAGGACCTGCTCGGTCGGCTGCGCGCCGACGCCGAGCCAGTACTGCGCACGCTCCGAGGTGATCTCGATGAGCGAGGGCTCCTCGGTCGGGTGGTACTTGCCGATCTCCTCGATGACGCGGCCATCGCGCTTGGTGCGCGAGTCCGCGACGACGACGCGGTAGTACGGGGCCCGGATCTTGCCGAGGCGCTTGAGGCGAATCTTGACGGCCACTGGTGTGGTCACTCCTGGTTCTGGGATGGGCGATCCGGCGCGCAGCCCCGTGGGGTCGGGGCGTTGGGCTGGATCTGGACTGGACGTTGCGCAGGTGAGAGGGGCCTGGGCACGCCGAGTACCCGGACATTGTGCCAGACGTCGGCGCTCGCCCCCAACCCCGGAGGGAGGTGGCTCCGCGCAGCGGGTCGTCAGGCGCTGGTCAGCGCGCTGCCCGCGACGATCTGCCCGCGCAGCACGACGGCGACGGGGTGCCGGAGCACCCGGATGTCCTCGCGCGGGTCCGCCGGGTAGACGACCAGGTCGGCCGACGCGCCGTCGTCGAGCGCGCCGAACCCGAGGATGCGCCGCGCACGCCACGTCGCGGCCGCGACGACGTCGGCCGCAGGGACCCCCGCCTCGACGAGGAGGGCGCACTCGTCGGCGATGCGGCCGTGGCCGATCGTGCCGCCCGCGTCGGTGCCCACCAGCAGGGGAACCCCCGCGTCGTGCAGCATCCGCACCTGCTCGTACCGGCGCGCGTGCATCTCGCGCATGCGGCGGGCGTACACCGGGTAGCGGTCCTCGGCCTGGTCCGCGATCTGCGCGAACCGCTCGACCTGCAGCAGGGTCGGTGTGACGGGCACGCCTCGGTCGGCGAGCTCGCTCGCCTGCGCGGGAGTGACGCCCGTGCCGTGCTCGATGGCGTCGACGCCCGCGGCGAGCAGGTCGTCGACGGTCTCGGTGGCGAACGTGTGCACCGTGACGCGTGCCGCCTCCGCGTGCACGGCCTTGACCGTCTCGGCGAGCAGGTCGCCGGGCCACAGCGGCGTGAGGTCACCCACCGACCGGTCGATCCAGTCGCCGACGAGCTTGACCCAGCCGTCGCCCCGCCGCGCCTGGGTGCGCGCCGCGTCCGGCAGGTCCGCCTCGTCGTCGAGCTCGAGCGAGAAGTTCTTGAGGTAACGCCGGGGACGAGCGATGTGACGGCCGGCGCGCACGAGCCGCGGCATGTCGGGCCGCGACTGCAGCGGGCGGGTGTCGAGGGGTGAGCCGGCCTCGCGCACCAGCAGCACGCCCGCGTCGCGGTCCGTGAGCGCCTGCGCGGCGGCGGTCTCGAGGTCGACGGCGCCGTCCGGGCCGAGGCCCACGTGGCAGTGGACGTCGACGAGCCCGGGCACGACGAAACCCTCGAGGCGTCGCACGGCACCGACCTGCGGCGACTGCCGGGTCAGGTGCATCCTGCCGTCGCGCACGAAGAGCTCGCCCGCCTCGCGGCCGTCGTCGAGCAGGACGTGGCCCGTCAGGTGGAGGGGTACGTGCGGGACGGACATGTGCGCAGGTTACCTGCGGGACGACCCGCGCTGCTCACCCGCTCGACCGGTGTCGGTCCGTGCACGCCGGTCGAGCCGCGTCGAGGCCTCAGCGGCCGCCCAACAGCTTGTCGAACCCCTTCGGGAGCTGCAGCGACGAGAGGTCGACGTCGTCGTCCTGCTGCGTGCCGACGCCGAAGGCCGAGCCCGCCGGGGCGGACGACGACGGGCCGCCGCCGAGCGCCCGCTGCATGAGCTCGCGCTCCTGCTGGGCGCGCTTGGCCGGGTTGCCCGACTTGCCCTTGACCTTCTTCTGCGGGGCCTGCCGCGCACCCGCACGCTTGCCGACGCCGGGCATCCCGGGCATGGGCGGCATGCCGGGCATGCCACCGCCCTTCGACATCTGGCGCATCATCTTCTGCGCGCCCTCGAAGCGCTCGAGGAGCTGGTTGACCGCCGTCGTCGTCGTGCCGGAACCACGCGCGATGCGGGCACGACGCGAACCGTTGATGATCTTGGGGTTCTCGCGCTCGGCGGGCGTCATCGAGTGGATGATCGCCTCGATGCGGTCGACCTCGCGCTCGTCGAAGTTCTCCAGGGCCTCGCGCATCTGGCCCATGCCCGGCAGCATCCCGAGCATCTTCTTCATCGAGCCCATCTTCTTCATCTGCTGCATCTGCACCAGGAAGTCGGCGAGCGAGAAGTCCTTGCCGGCGGCCACCTTGGCGGCCATCTTCTCGGCCTGCTCGGCGTCGAAGGCACGCTCGGCCTGCTCGATGAGGGTGAGCACGTCACCCATGTCGAGGATCCGACCGGCCATGCGGTCGGGGTGGAACACCTCGAAGTCCGTGAGCTTCTCGCCCGTGGACGCGAACATGATCGGGCGGCCGGTCACCTTCGCGACCGACAGCGCGGCACCACCGCGCGCGTCGCCGTCGAGCTTGGACAGCACGACGCCGGTGAAGTCGACGCCCTCGAGGAACGCGCTCGCCGTCGCGACGGCGTCCTGGCCGATCATCGCGTCGATGACGAACAGGACCTCGTCGGGGTTGATCGCGGCGCGGATGTCGGCGGCCTGCGCCATGAGCAGCTGGTCGATGCCGAGACGGCCGGCGGTGTCGACGATGACGACGTCGTGCTGCTTGTCGCGCGCGAACGCCACACCGTCGCGGGCGACGCCGACCGGGTCGCCGATGACGACGTCGACGTCGGCCGCGCCCTGGTTGCCCGGGTGCGGCGCGAACACGGGCACACCGGCGCGCTCGGCGACGACCGAGAGCTGCGTGACGGCGTTGGGGCGCTGGAGGTCGGCCGCGACGAGCACGGGCGTGTGGCCCTGCGCCTTGAGCGCGTAGGCCAGCTTGCCGGCGAGCGTCGTCTTACCGGCACCCTGCAGACCCGCGAGCATGATGACGGTCGGCGGCACCTTGGCGAGCTGCAGGTTCCGGGTGGCCCCACCGAGGATCTCGACGAGCTCCTCGTTGACGATCTTGACGACCTGCTGCGCCGGGTTCAGCGCGCCCGAGACCTCGGCGCCGAGCGCACGCTCGCGGATCGCGGCCGTGAACTCGCGCACGACGGGCACGGCGACGTCGGCGTCCAGCAGGGCGCGCCGGATCTCGCGGACGGTCGCGTCGATGTCCGCCTCGGACAGACGCCCCCGGCCGCGGAGGTTCTTGAAGGTCGCGGTGAGCCGGTCCGACAGGGAGTTGAACACCAGGGCGGTCCTCATGGTTGGTACGACGGCAGTCGTGCGGGTGGGAACGGTGAACCAGACTACCGGGCCCGCCGCGTCACCCGCCGAGCGCGGCGTGGGCGCGGGCCACCAGGTCGTCCACGAGCCTCCCCCGCCAGGGCGTCCACCCGCTCGCCGTCCCCGTCCGGGACGTGCCCAGGCTCGACGCGTCCGCCTCGGTGAGGGCGCGAAGCTCGGAGAGCAGGTCGGTGCGGTGGTCGACGGCGGCGAGCAGCCGGGACACGGTCGCAGGATCCTCGGGATCCGCATGGGTGGCGAGCTCGGCGAGCGTGAGGTGGTGGCGCACGAGCCGGGTGACGTCGGCCGCGGTCGCGTCGTCGAGCCCCATCCGGGCCAGGATCTCAGGCACCACGCGGGCGCCCTCGACGCTGTGGTCCGCGCTCTGCGCCGCGCGGCGCTTGCCGATGTCGTGGAAGACGGCGGCGAGCAGCAGGACGTCGGGGCGCACGGCCGCGGGGTCGGGCAGCGCACGCCGCACCGCGCTGGCCCGGGCAGCCGCCTCGACGAGGTGCCGGTCGACGGTGTGGCGGTGGACGGCGGCACGCTGCGGCTTGTTGCGCACGGCGGCCCACTCGGGGATCCACTGCGTGACGACGCCCGCGAGGTCGAGGGCCTCCCACACGGGGATCTGCGCGGGACCCGTGCCGAGGAGCTGCAGGAACGCCTGCCGCGCGGACCGCGGCCACGGGTTCGGCAGCGGCGCGCCCGCTGCGAGCGACCCGACCGTCACGGGCGACAGCACCAGCCCGCTCTTCGCCGCGGTCGCCGCGGCCCGCACCGCCAGCACCGGGTCAGAGGCGGGGTTGGCGTCGATCGCGAGCACGAGCTCGCCGTCGTGCTCGACGAGACCGTCGCCCACCGAGCGCAGGAGCGGCGGCGTGCGGCGTCCGCGGATGATCAGGGTGCGCGGCGGGCGCGGGGGCTGCAGCGCCTGGCGTGCGCGGCGGACCGTCGAGTCGAGCGCGTACGCGACCTCGCGGCCCGCCTCGGCGAGCGAGGCGAGCAGTTCGTCGGGGTCGTCGTAGCCGCACCGCTCGGCGACCTCGTCGAGGTCCGCGAGCAGCAGCTTGTTGGTGCGGCGCCCCGTGACCACCTGGAGGGTGTCGCGCACGTCGAGCAGGTGGGAGTACGCCCGGTCGACGGCCCCGTGCGGCCGGTCGGTGAGCCAGGTGGCCGCGAGCGCCTGCAGCAGGACCGCGTCGCGGATGCCGCCGCGCGACTCCTTGAGGTCCGGCTCGATGAGGTAGGCGAGCTCGCCCGCGCGCTGCGCCCGGTCGCGCGCGGAGCCCAGGAGCTCGGGCAGGCGCCGCCGGGAGGCGGCCCGCCAGTCCGTGAGGATCGCAGAGGCGGCGCGGTGGACGACGACGGCGTCCCCGGCGACGGGCCGCACGTCGAGCCAGCCGACGGCGGCGGGCAGGTCCTGCGAGGCGACCTGCCGGGTCTGGTTGAGGGACCGTACGGCGTGGTCGAGGTCCAGCCCGCCGTCCCAGAGCGGGTACCAGAGCCGTTCGGCGACCCGCGCGAGCTCGTCGGGCTTGTGCGTGCGGCCGTCGTGGACGAGCACGAGGTCGACGTCGGACAGCGGCCCGAGGTCCCCCCGGGCGAGCGACCCGACGGCGGCGAGCGCCACGCCGGCGGGGTCGACGTCGGCGGTGGCCTCCGCGTAGAGCGCGCCCAGCCGGTCGGTGACCGTCTGCACCAGCGCGGCCCGCCGCGCAACCCCCGACCGCCCTGGCCCGGTCAGCTCGGCGGCCAGGGAGCTGAGCTCCCCCCGCAACCCGCCCACGGAGAACGTCCCCACGTCAGTCCCGTCTGAAGAGTGATGCGGGCGGCACTTCGGGTTCTGGGCGGCAGTTCGAACTGCCGCCCAGAACCCGAAGTGCC
>CBINDH010000062.1:0-10933 GCA_966249365.1 uncultured Xylanimonas sp.
GGCATCGGCCGCGCCGTCGTCGAACGCCTGGCAGCCGACGGCTTCTCCGTCGTCGTCCACTACGCGGGCGGCAAGGACCGTGCGGAGGAGGTCGCGGCCGACGTCGTCGGCGCGGGTGGGCGAGCCGTCGTCGCAGGCGGCGACGTCGCCGACGACACGGAGATGGAGGCCGTCTTCCGCACCGCGGAGAACGAGCTGGGCGGCATCGACGTCGTGGTCCACACCGCGGGCATCATGCCGCTGGCACCGGTCGCCGCGATGGACCTCGAGACGTTCGACCGTGTCCTGCGGACCAACGTCCGCGGCACGTTCGTCGTCGACCAGCTCGCCGCCCGGCACGTCCGCGACGGCGGCGCGATCGTCAACTTCTCCACGTCGGTCACCCGGCTCCAGCTTCCCGGCTACGGGGCCTATGCGGCATCCAAGGGGGCGGTCGAGTCGCTGACCCTCATCCTCGCGCGCGAGCTGCGCGGGCGGGACGTCACGGTCAACGCCGTCGCCCCCGGACCGACCGCGACGCCGCTGTTCTTCGAGGGCAAGCCCCCGGAGCTGATCGACCAGATCGCGTCCCAGAACCCGATGGGGCGCCTGGGCACCCCGGCGGACGTCGCCGAGGTCGTCGCCTTCCTCGGGGGCCCCGCCCGGTGGGTCAACGGCCAGGTGCTGTACGTCAACGGTGGCGCGGCGTAGGTTCGGCAAACCCCGCTGAGTTCGGCAAAAGGCCCCCAGTTCGGCAGAAGGAAGTGCCGAACACGGCGCCGTTTGCCGAACTCACGGGCGCGGCCGGCGCGGCGGCGGCCGACGGGCCGCGGGCCCGCGCTTCTGACGGCGTGCCATATCCTCGGCGACCGTGAAGCGGTTCAGCCAGGACTTCCTCGCCCGTGTCAGCCGCGGCCGGCCGGGGCGCGCGGCCCTCGTGCTCGTCGCGGCGCACCTCGGCGTCGTCGTGCTCGCCGCCGGGGCCTGGGCGATCGGCCTGGCGCCGATCTTCGACCACACGCGGTGGGTTCGGATCGTGCTCGTCAGCGTGGTCGCCGCGGTGACGGTGCTGCCGATGTACCTGCTCTTCGGGTTCACGGGCACCCTCGCCAACCACGGCGTCGGGAGCGGCGAGGACTACGGCGAGGCGTTCGGCCCGGCGGCGGGCATGGCGCTGCTCCTGCTGCGCTGGGTCATGCAGCTCGTGATGGTCGCCGGCGTGCTCGCCGCGCTGGCGTTCACCGTGGTGGACGCGCGCTGGTGGAACCTCGCCGGGACGGACGAGATCCGCGAGCTGCCGGCACGCGTCGCGGCGATGCCGGTCCCGGACGACTGGACGCTCGTGGACAGCGAGCACGGTGACGACGGCGGCGAGAAGTCGCCCAACATGCGGTACTGGCTCACCTACGAGATGCCGGCGGGTTCCACGTTCGAGGACGTCGAGGCGTGGGTGACCGGCCCCGCCTGGACGACCGGCCCTGCGGCGTTCGGCGCGCTGCGGACCGAGTACTGCGACCCGGTCCCCGACCGGCAGACCTGCGACGCCCATGTCGTCCCGCCGGACGGCCAGGAGCCCGAGTACTTCCTCCACGTGGACTTCGACGAGCCGTGGGCCGAGGGCGAGCCGCCCGAGGTCGACGTCCAGCTCCGCTACCAGCGCTACGAGGCGCCCCGCTGGGAGGTCGACGACGTCGTCGTCGCGCGGGCGAACGCGATCCCGGTCCCGGCCGACTGGGTGCGCTTCGACGCGCGCGACGAGAAGACGCCGCACGAGCAGCGGTTCTCGCAGCGCTTCGGCGTCCCGCAGACCTTCACCGAGGACGACCTGGAGGCGTGGATCACCGGGCCGGCCTGGACGGCGCCTGAAGCGGGAGAGCCGTTCGGCGCCGTCACGCTCTACGACGAGTGCCGCCTGGTCATCGCCGACGCGTTCTCCTGCGACGCGTCGGTCGACGCCTCGGTGACGACCGACGCGATGGGCTTCGACCGGGCGACCGACTGGGTCGAGGCCACGTTCGGGGAGAGCGACCACACCGTCTCGGTGACGTTCCGCCGGGTGCGCTGAGCCCCTACGCCGTCGACGCCGGGTTCGTCGCAGCCCCGTCGAGCCAGAGCGTGTCGCTCTCGTCGCGGTGCGACCCCGTGGTGCCGACGTGCTTGTCGCCGATGTACGCGCCCTTGCGCACCACGTTCGCGAACGCCATGGCGTGCCCGTGGCCGAGCGCGTGCTCCTCCTTGAGCCAGGCGACGATCTCGCCGGCCTTGGTGTCGGGGCCGAACCCGCGGTCGGTGGCCTGCTCGAGGAGCTGGCGGGGCGTGAGACCGGTCTTCTTCTCGATGGCGTCGAGATAGGCCTGGTAGGACATGCGGCTCCTTCGTCGTGTCGTGCGATCAGGTGTCGTGTCGTGCGATCAGGCTGTCAGACGGCGCACGCCCGGGCGACTCATCGCCGGGCGTACCGCTCCACGAACGCGCGCAGGATCCGGTGCGGGTGCACGATCTCGCGCGACGACGCGCGCTCGAGGACCTCCTCGTACTCGTCGGGCGCGAAGTACCCGTGGTCGCGGTACACCTCGATGCGCTGCCGGACGCCGGGCACGTCGAGCTCGGGGTGGAACTGGGTGGCGTAGAGGTTGTCCCGGATGCGGAACATCTGCACGGGGCTCGTCGCCGACGTCGCGAGCAGCACCGCGTGCGGCGGCAGGGCGCGCACCGCCTCCTTGTGCCCGACGAGCGCGTCGAACGTCGGGGGAAGCCCGGCGAGCAGCGGGTCGGCGACGCCCTCGGGCGTGAGCTCGACGGTCGTGGGGCCGACGGGCTCGCCGTAGGTGCGGTCGATGATCGCGCCCTGGTGCACGCCCAGGGTGCCGACGCCGTAGCAGGCGCCGAGGAAGGGGAAGTCGCGCTCGACGACCTGGTCGAGCAGCGCGGCGAACTCCTTCTCGACGCGGCGCTGCGTGACCGACTTCGACGACTCGGGGTCGGAGGAGTTGAAGGGTCCGCCGCCGACGATGATCCCGGAGTAGCGGTCGAGGTCGATCGGGGGCATGGGGTCGCGTTCGAGGCGGACGCGGTGCAGCTCGTCGGGTTGCAGGCCGCCGTAGCGCAGCACGGCCTCGTACTCGCCGTCGGCGGCGACGTCCTGCGCGCGGGTGGCGAGCAGCAGGAAGGGCAGCATGTGCGCAAGTGCACCACCGGCCGAGACTCGGCGCACCCCTTGTGGCGCTCGCGGTTCTGTGGTTCATTAGTCGAGTAATGAACCACTGAAGGACGAGGAGCCTCCGTTGTTCGACGGTCCCGAGCCCATCTACGTCCAGATCGCCACGATGATCCGGGCGCAGGTGCTGGCGGGCGAGCTCGCGGAGGAGGAGCAGGTCATGTCGACCACCCAGTTCGCCACGCAGTTCCGCATCAACCCGGCCACCGCTCCGAAGGCCTTCGCGACGCTCGTCGACGAGGGCGTCCTGTACAAGCGGCGCGGCCTGGGCATGTTCGTCGCGCCCGGCGCGCGCGAACGGCTGCTCGCCCAGTACCGCGTCGACTACTTCGACCAGGTGCTGGCCCCCGCGCTCGCACAGGCCGACCTGCTCGGCATCCCCACCGACCAGATCGTCGCCTACGTGCTCGGCAAGGAGTCCCGATGACCACGCTGCCGCCCTTCGCGGCCCGCCTCGACGGTGTCACCGTGCGCTACGCCCGCGAGCGGACCGTGGCCCCGCGCACCGGCATCCTGCGGTTCGAGCCGCGCGGCGAGCCCGTCGACGCGCTCGCGGACGTCTCCGTCGCGATCCGCCCCGGCACCATCACCGGCGTGCTGGGCCGCAACGGGGCCGGCAAGACGACGCTGCTGCAGCTCCTCGCCGGGTACGCCCGCCCGACGTCGGGCAGCGTCGTCGTCGGCCCGCCCGGGCACGAGGAGGACCCCTGGGAGAACCCCTGGGTCACCTCGTCCACGCAGCTCGTGCGCGAGTCGGGCGACCTGATGAACGACGAGCGCGTCGAGGCCACCCTGCGCCATCTCGCCGCGATGCGCCCCGACTGGGACGCCGAGCTCGCGGGTCGGCTGCTCGACCTGTTCGAGATCGACCCGAGCCGCAAGCCCACAGCCCTGTCGCGGGGCAAGCGCTCCGCCCTGGGGGCGACGATCGGCCTCGCGTCGCGTGCACCGCTGACCGTCCTCGACGAGGTCTACCTCGGCATGGACGCCCCGACGCGGTACGCGTTCTACGAGGAGGTCGTCGCCGACTACGCGGCCCACCCCCGCACGATCCTGCTGTCGAGCCACCTGGTCGAGGAGGTCGAACGCCTCTTCGAGGACGTCCTGGTGCTGCACCGCGGCCGCGTGCTCCTCGCTGAGCCGGCCGACGTCATGCGCGAGCGCGGCCACAGTCTCACCGGTCCCGCCGCCGACGTCGAACGCCTCGCCGCGGGCCGCCGCGTGCTGCACACGCAGCGGCTCGGCGGCACCGTCCAGGTCACGCTCGAGGGCCCGCCCGACGTCGCAGCCGCACGGGCGGCAGGTGTCGACGTCGGCGCCGTCCCGCTGCAGGACCTCTTCGTCCGCCTGACCGCCGACACGCCCGGGAACGGAGCCGCCCGATGAGCAGCAGCACCCTCGTCACGCCGGAGGAGCGCGCGGCCCGCGTCGTCTGGGCGCGGCGGACCGCCACGCGGGCGGCGGCACGGTACGTGAGCATCGCGCAGCTCGTCTTCGCGGGCGTGTTCTGGGCCGTGTTCGGGCTGGTCGCCGCGGTGGTGCCCCTGATCGTGGACCAGAGCGGCGTGCGGATGGACGGCGGCGGCGTGCTCGCCGCGACCGGCTACAGCGCCCGCTGGGTCGCGTTCTCGATCGCCATCGGCACGACGATCAACCTCGCCTCCGCCCATCTGGCCGCGGGCGGCACACGGCGGACCATGTTCCGCGGGATGGTCGCCGGGTCGCTGGTCGCGGGCCTGGCGTTCGGGCTCGCGTTCGGGCTCGGCCGGATCGGGGAGCGCGCCCTGTTCGGCGCCCTCGGCTGGCCGTGGGTCGCCCCGGGCGGGTACTCGACCGCCCCCACCCTCGGCGGGGACGCGCTCGGCGCGCTCGGCGAGGGCATCGCCATCGCTGGCTTCGCCCTGACGGGTGCGGGCGTCGCAGCGGCCTTCCTGGGGATGCGGTCCCTCCGGCGCGGCATCGTCGTGATCCTCGTCGCGCTGCTCATGGCCGCCGCCGTCGAGATCGCGACCCGCACCGGCACCGGCGGGCAGACGGCCGGCCGCTGGGTCGCGGAGCACTGGCTCCCGGCCGGGGCGGGCGGCGTCGTCGCCGGGATCTGCGCCGGGATCGCCGTGCTCGCCCTCACCGCCGGGTGGCTGTGGCTGCGGCTGCGTCACCTGCAGCTCCGCCCGCCCGTCTGACCTGCCCTGATCCGCCACGGAAGGAGCATCATGCCCACCCCCGTCGTGGAGGTCCGCAACCTCCGCAAGAGATATGGCGACAAGGTCGCCGTCGACGACGTCAGCTTCGACGTCGCCCCCGGAGAGATCTTCGGCATCCTCGGCCCCAACGGCGCCGGCAAGACCACGACCGTGGAGTGCCTCGCCGGGCTGCGCGACGCCGACGGCGGCGTGCTCCGCGTGCTGGGCTCCGACCCGCAGGCGCACCCCGAGCGGATCCGCGAGGACCTGGGCGTCCAGCTCCAGGAGGCGCGGCTCCACGACAAGATCACCGTCGAGGAGGCGCTTCGCCTCTACGCCGCGTTCTACTCCGACCCGGCCGACGTCGACGAGCTCCTCACCCTCCTCGACCTACAGGACAGGCGGCGCACCCAGTTCGCCAAGCTGTCGGGCGGGCAGAAGCAGCGCCTGTCCATCGCGCTCGCCCTGGTCGGGCGGCCCAAGGTCGCGATCCTCGACGAGCTCACCACCGGGCTCGACCCCGCGGCCCGCCGCGCCACCTGGGAGCTCGTCGAGCGTGTGCGCGCCACGGGCGTCACGATCCTGCTCGTCACGCACTTCATGGATGAGGCCGAGCGGCTGTGCGACCGGCTCGTCATCATCGACGAGGGCCGCGTCGTCGCGCACGGCACGCCCGCCGAGCTCATCGACGGGCTCGACGACACGCGCGCGGTGCGCATCCGGGTCGCGCCCGGGGACGTCGAGCCCGCCGTCAGGGCGCTCTCGCCGCTCGTCGGGTCGCCCGACGTCTCCTCGGTGGAGGGCGACGGCCCCGAGATCGAGGTCCGCGGCTCCCGTCGCGTCCTGTTCGCCGTCGTGCCGGCGCTCGCGGCCGCCGACGTCGTGCCCGACGACGTCCGCACGCTCACGCGGTCGCTCGAGGACGTGTTCGTCGCCGTCACCGGCCGCGCCTACGACCCGGAGTCGGCCGACGGCAGCGCGTTCACCTCGACCCTGACGCTCACCATGGAAGGAGCCGACCGATGACGACGCTCGCAGCGACGAGCCGCGGCTGGCGCGGGTTCCCCACCCTGCTGCGCACCGAGGCGAAGGTCTGGCTGCGCGACGGCGCCGGCGTGTTCTTCGGCCTCGTGTTCCCCACGGTGCTGCTCGTCGGCATCGGCCTGGTCATCCCCGGCATGCGCGACACCATCACCGACGCCCCGACGTCGTCGCCCTGGTACGGGCTGACGCCCATCGCGATGTACGTGCCCACGGTGCTCGCCGCGGCGCTCGCGACCGCCTCGCTCACGGTGCTGCCCCCGACGTTCGGCGCGCTGCGCGAGAAGGGCGTGCTGCGCCGGCTGTCGACCACGCCGATGCGGCCGCAGGGGCTCATCGTGAGCCACTACCTCATCAACCTCGCCGCGACGCTCGTCGCCTCGGTGATCGCGCTCGTCGCCGGGCAGCTCGTGTTCGGGATCGCCGCGCCCGAGCAGGCGGGCGTCGTCGTGCTCTCGTTCGTCCTCGGCCTGGCGGCGATGTTCGCCGTCGGCACGCTCATCGCCGCGCGGGTGCCGCGGGCGCAGACGGCGTCGGCCGTCGCGATGCCGGTCTACTTCCCGATGCTGCTGCTCGCGGGCCTGTGGACGCCGGGGCCGATCATGCCCGAGGCGCTGCGCGTCATCGGGCGGTACACCCCGCTCGGTGCCGCCTCGCAGGCCATGACCATCGGCTGGTTCGAGCAGGGGTTCCCGCTCGTGCAGGTCGTCGTCATGGTGGCGTGGACGGCCGTGCTGCTGCCGATCGGGGTCAAGCTGTTTCGCTGGACCTGACCGGCTACGTCAGCACCGACACCACGGCCGGCACGACGACGATCACGTAGAGGATCGCCAGGAACACCGCGTGCGTGAGGACGAACCCGGCTGCCGCCCCCGCGTTCGCGCCCACCCGGAAGTGCCCCGTCAGCTTCTTCAGGAACGACGACGGGTGCAGGAGGTCCCAGCTGTTGAACCGGACGTACCGGCCCTGGTAGATCCCGAACGACACGAGCAGCAGCACGCCGCCCGCCATGACCCCCGACGTCGGGTCGTAGCGGGCGGCGGTGGCGTTCGGGTCGACGATCGCGACGTAGCCGACCTGGGCGATCGCCACGTTCGCGAGCGTGTTGAGCACCCCTGACATCGCCAGGGTCAGCACGAGCACGATGTCGTACCAGAGCGGCACCGTCTCGCCCGGCCGCCGGTGCGACAGGTTCAGCTCGGTGACCAGGTAGGCGGCGTTCGGCAGCAGGAGCAGCCACAGCACGCCGAAGACGACGAGCACCGCCCACACCGCCGCCGTCGACGGCGCGACCTGCACCACGAGCAGCAGCACGAGGAACATCGCCATCAGCACGACCGCCGGCGAGATCGACAGGGCGATGTTGAGCACCATCGGCCGGTAGAGCCGGGTGCCGAACACGGGCCCGCGCAGCAGCACGAGGACAAGCGCGTACAGGTTCAGCCCCACCAGGCCGAGGGGCAGGAAGGCCAGCGCGTCCAGGTCCACGCCCACAGTGCAGGGGACCCGCGGGGTTGGCGCAACCTGAACCGCCGCCTGGCGCGCCTGGTCAGCGCCACAAAATCCACCACTCGGAACGCGTCAGGACGCGGCCCGGCCACGGCCAGACGTCACCCCGCTCCGCTTCTTCCCGTCATGGTCGAATGACCGACCCTGAGGAGTAGAAGTCTTGCTGCCCGTCCCCGCCGCGCCCGCCGGCTCCGCCACCCTCGCGCCCTTCATCATGTCCGACGACGCCGAGGGTCTCATCGCCTTCCTCGTCGACGTGTTCGGCGCGGCGGAGGTGCCCGCGGCGCGCACCGAGGACGTCGACGGCCTCGTGCTGCACTCCGAGCTGCTCCTCGGCGACTCGCTGCTCACCGTCGCGGACCGCAAGCCCCACTGGCCGTACACGCCGGCGTTCGTGCGCGTGTACGTCGACGACGTCGACGCGACCCTCGAGCGCGCCGTCGCACGCGGTGCCCGCGTCGTCACCGAGCCCACCGACTTCTTCGGCGACACGTTCTCGCGCTTCGCCGACCCGTTCGGTCACCTGTGGTGGGTCTACAAGCACAACCCGACCGCCGGGACGTGGGACGGCCACACCGACACCGAGATGTGGACCGAGGACGCCGACCACTCCTGGCAGTCGTTCGCGACGCCCGAGCTCGGCTACATCCAGTCGAGCCTGCTCGCCGCGATGGACGACCTGCGCGACCCCCGGGCCCTGAGCGCCGCCACGCCCGGAGGCGCACCATGAACCATCCCCTCGACCTCCTGACGGGAGAGAAGGCCGGCGAGCTGCTGGCCGCCGCGCTCGACACGGCGGGCGGCGAGCTCGTCGACTGGTCCGTGCGCCAGGTCGACCACCGGCCCGGAGGCTCCACCACCGTCGCCTACCGCGGCGACGTGCGCTGGGGCGAGTGCGTGCGCCGCGAGACGCTGGGCGCCAGCGTGGGGGCACCCGCCCACCTCGACGCCCCCGGCGTCGTCACCCTCGACGAGGGCGGGCACCGGACCGCGGTCTGGCTCCTGTGCGACGACCCCGCCCTGCCCGGTCTGCGCACCGCCCAGTGCGAGGACGCCGTCGAGCGGATCCTCGCCGACCTCGGCGTGCCCGAGGCGTCGCGCCGGCCCGTCGACCTCGCGCTGCACGCGTACCGGCCCACGCGCCGCGCCGTCATCGAGGCGACCGCCCCCGACGCGCGCGTCTTCCTCAAGGTCCTGCGTCCCGCCAAGGCCAAGGCGCTGCGACGCCGGCACACGCTGCTCGCCGACGCCGGGCTCCCCGTGGCCCGCGTGCTGCACGCGACCGACGACGGCCTGCTCGTGCTCGCCCCGCGCGCCGGCACCGCCATGCGCGCCGCCATGCACGTCGGCGACCCGCTGCCCGGGCCGCGCGACATCCTCAACCTGCTCGACCGGCTGCCCGAGGCGCTGCGCGAGATGCCGCGCCGGGCTCCCTGGAGCGAGCACGCCGCCTACTACGCGCAGGTCATCGGCGCGGCGCTGCCCGCCGAGAAGGAGCGCGCGGCGGCGCTCGCGGAGTCCGTCCTCGACCGCGTCTCCGGCATGCCCGACGACGCCGCGACGCACGGCGACTTCTACGAGGCGCAGCTCCTGCTGACGGGCGACCGCCTCACCGGGCTCCTCGACATCGACAACGCCGGCCCGGGCAGGCGCGCCGACGACCTCGCGTGCTTCGTCGCGCACGTCGAGACGCTCTCGCTCATGCGCGGCTGGGACGGCCCGCGCCTGCACGAGCTGGCCCGCCGGTACGCGCGCACGTTCGCCGAGGTCGTCGACGCCGACGAGCTCGACGCCCGCGTCGCCGGCGTGCTCCTGTCGCTCGCGACGGGCCCGCACCGCGTCCAGGAGCCCGGCTGGCAGCAGGAGACGAGCCGCCGCCTCGACGCGGTCGAGCTCTGGCTCTCGGGTAAGGCCCGCGACTGACCCTTGCCTGGCAGGCCGCCGGTCAGCGTAGGGATCGGTCACGCAAACCCCGGGATTGCGTGACCGAGCGCTACGCTCGGCGGCCCGTCGGCGGCTGGATGAGGTCCCAGGGCTGGCCGTAGAGGTCCTCGAAGACCACGACGGTGCCGTACGGCTCGTGGCGGGGCTCCCCGCGGAACGTCACGCCGTGGGCCGCGAGGCGGGTGTACGTCGCGTCGAAGTCCTCCGTGTGCAGGAAGAACGCGACGCCGCCGGTCTGGTTACCCACCAGGGGTGAGTCCGGTGCGAGCTTGAGGACCAGGCCCGGCCCGTCGTCCGGGCCGACGACGACGCGGCGCCAGGTGGGGGAGACCTGCTCGTCCGAGCGCACCTCGAAACCCAGGGCGTCGACGAAGAAGGCGATGGCCTCGTCGAGGTCGCGCACGAGGAACGTCACGTCGGCGATGCGGAGCATCTGCTCAGGGTAGGGCGCCCTCTCAGTGGACGGCCGCGAGCAGCACCCCGACGGCGACGAACAGGCTCCCGAAGATCCGGTTGACCACGCGCTGCCCGGCCTCGCTCGCCGCGAGCCGCCGCAGGGCGTGGGCCGCCGTCGCGAAGAAGCCCCACATGACGGCGACGTCGATGACGACGACGGTCGCCGTCAGCACCGCGTACTGGGTCAGCAACGGCTGGGTGGGCCTGACGAACTGCGGCAGGAACGCCAGGAAGAACACGATGGCCTTGGGGTTCGTGAGGTTGACGAACACGCCCCTGCGGAACATCGGCCAGGCGGGCTCGCGGGTGGGCGCACCGGTCTCGTCGACCGTGCTGAACCCTGCCCGCGAGGTGAGCTGACGGATGCCGAGGTACACGAGGTAGGCCGCGCCGGTGTACCGGATCGTCGTGAACAGCACCGGGTGCCCGACGACGAGCACGCCGACGCCCGCCGCGACGATCGCGATGTGGACGACGAGCGCGACCTGCTGGCCGAGGATCCCCCAGCCGCTGCGCAGCCACCCCGACGCGAGCGAGTTCGACATCGTGTTGATCGCGCCCGCGCCGGGCGTGAACGAGATGACGACGCCCGCCGCGACGAGGG
>CBINDH010000063.1:0-10882 GCA_966249365.1 uncultured Xylanimonas sp.
GGGCCCTCGGTGCACAGCAGACGCACGGCGTCGACGTCGCACAGCCCTGCCCCGGCGACGAGCGTGTCCGCGACGTGCGACTCGACGGTGTCGTCGTCGAACATCACGGCGGCGATGCCCCCCTGGGCGTAGCGCGTGTTGGACGCGGGCCGGTCGGCCTTGGTGACGAGGGCGACGTCGTGCCCTCGGGTGGCCGCCCGGTAGGCGGCCATCAGCCCGGCAGCACCCGAGCCGACGACGACGACGCGGAGCCTGCGGGTACCTCCGGCGTCGCGCATCAGGCGCGCACCTTCGGCTTCGCGGCGAGCATGCGTTCGAGCGCGACACGGGCGTCGTCGGCGACGTCGTCGGGCACGGTGACCTGGTTGACGACGCGACCGGCGACGAGCTCCTCGAGCACCCAGGCGAGGTAGCCGGGGTGGATGCGGTACATGGTCGAGCAGGGGCACACGACCGGGTCGAGGCAGAAGATCGTGTGCTGCGGGTACTCGGCCGCGAGCCGGTTGACCATGTTGATCTCGGTGCCGATGGCGAACGTCGTCGGCTCGGTGGCCGCGGCGACGGCCTTGCGGATGTAGTCGGTGGACCCGGCCTCGTCCGCGGCGTCGACGACGGGGGCCGGGCACTCGGGGTGCACGATGACGCGGACGCCGGGGTACGCGGCGCGTGCCTGGTCGATCTGGTCGACCGTGAACCGCTTGTGGACGGAGCAGAAGCCGTGCCACAGCAGCACCTTCGCGTCGAGCAGCTCGGCCTCGGTCGACCCGCCGAGCGGCTTGCGCGGGTTCCACAGCGGCATCTGGTCGAGCGGCACGCCGAGCTTCTTCGCGGTGTTGCGGCCGAGGTGCTGGTCGGGGAAGAACAGCACGCGCTGCCCGCGCTCGAACGCCCACTCCAGCACGGTCTCGGCGTTCGAGGACGTGCAGACGATGCCGCCGTGGCGCCCGCAGAACGCCTTGAGGTCGGCGGCGGAGTTCATGTAGGTGACCGGGATGACGGGGACGCGGCCGTCTTCGTCCGGCTCCTCGCCGTAGAGCGCGGTCAGCTCGGCCCACGCCGCCTCGACGGAGTCGATGTCGGCCATGTCGGCCATGGAGCAGCCTGCGGCGAGGTTGGGCAGGATGACGGCCTGGTCGTCGCGGGCGAGGACGTCCGCCGTCTCGGCCATGAAGTGCACGCCGCAGAACACGATCGTCTCGGCGTCGGGGACCGTCTGCGCGGCGTTGGCGAGCTGGAAGGAGTCGCCGAGGAAGTCGGCGTGCCGCACGATCTCGTCGCGCTGGTAGAAGTGGCCCAGGACGACGACGCGCTCTCCGAGGGTCGACCGCGCGGCGGTGATGCGCGCGTGCAGCTCGTCCTCGGACGCCTCGCGGTACTGCGCGGGCAGCGTGCCCTGACGGGGGGCCGAGGGCGGTGCGACGTCGGCGACCGACGCGCCGGGGCCGTAGCCGGGCACGGTGTCGAAGTCCCACGGCCCCGCGGCGAGGTCGGGGTCGCACGTGGCGCCCGGGGCGCCGGCGATCTGGAGGTTCACCGAGGTCATGACATCTCTCCGGGAGTGAGTTCGCCCAGGGGACCGTTGTCCACGAGGGGCGCCGATGTGTCGAAGCGGTACAGCCTGGGCGGCCGGTGGCGGCCGCCCGTGACGCGTTCCCCGGTCGCGACGATGGTGCCGGACGCTTCCACCTGGCGGCGGAAGTTGGCGGGGTCGAGCTCGCGGTCCAGCACGGCCTCGTGGACCTGCCGGAGCTCGCTCAGCGTGAACGTGGATCCCAGGAACCCCTGGGCGATGGCCGAGTACTCGACCTTGTTGCGCAGCCGCCACAGCGCGTAGGCGACGACGGCGTCGTGGTCGAACGCGAGGTGCGGCATCTCGTCGGCGACGAACCAGGCGACGTTCTCGGCGTCGAAGGCGGGATCGGTGCGTTCGCCGATCTGCTCGGGCCGCACGAGCGCCCAGTAGACGACGGACACGACGCGCTCGCCGGGGGAGCGGTCGGGGGCGCCGAACGTGTAGAGCTGCTCGAGGTACGAGGGGCGCACGCCCGTGGTCTCGACGAGCGTGCGGCCGGCCGACGTCGCGAGGCTCTCGGCCGGGTCGACCCAGCCGCCGGGCAGCGCCCACAGGCCCTTGAAGGGGGCGCGCGTGCGCCTGACCAGGGGGATCGAGAGGACGGGTCGCTCGGTGACGGGGTGCGGGCGGAGGGCGAAGATGACGGTGGAGACGGCCAGACCGATCTCGCTCATGCAGCTCCTCCTGAGTTAAGGTCACCGTGACCAGAACACAGCCTACCACTTCGGGTCATGTTGACTACAACCCCGTGCGGTGCGATCCCGCAGGACGGGGTACGTTCGGCCCATGTCCGACCCCTCCGCCTTCGCCCCGCGCCTCACCGCAGCCGACCTGGACGGCGTCGTCCCCGACCTGCTCGACGCCCCCGCGATCCGCTGGGGGATCCTCGGCGCCGGCAACATCGCCGCCTCGTTCTCCGACGGCGTCCGCGAGCGCACCGCGTCGACCGTCGTCGCCGTCGGCTCCCGGTCGGTCGAGAAGGCCGCCGAGTTCGCCGCGGCGCACGCCCCGGACGCCCGGGCGCACGGCTCGTACGAGGACCTCGTCGCCGACCCCGACGTCGACGTCGTCTACGTCGCCACCCCGCACTCGCACCACCTCGACCACGCGCTGCTCGCGATCCGCGCGGGCAAGCACGTGCTGGTCGAGAAGCCGATCACGCGCTCGGTGGCCGAGGCGCAGCAGGTCATCGACGCCGCGGCCGAGGCGGGAGTGTTCCTCATGGAGGCCATGTGGACGCGGTTCCTGCCCCACGTCGCCGCGGTGCGCGGTGCCATCGCGCGCGGGGAGATCGGGGCCGTGACGACGGTCCAGGCGGAGTTCGACGTCTTCTTCCCGTACGACGCGACGCACCGCCTCTTCGCGCCCGAGCTCGCGGGCGGAGCGCTGCTCGACCTGGGCATCTACCCGGTCGCGTTCGCGCACGACCTGCTCGGCATGCCCGCCGCGATCACCGCGCGCGGCACGCGGGCCGCCACGGGCGTCGACGACCACGTCTCGATCGTGCTCGAGTGGGACGGCGGGCAGCAGGCCGTCCTGCACACGTCCTCGCGCGCGTCGGGGCCGCACGCCGCGACGATCATCGGCACCCAGGGGCGCATCGAGATCCCGCGGGACTTCTTCATGCCCGTGTCCGCGACGGTCACCCGGGGCGACGGCACGAGCTACACCGTCGACTCGCCCCAGGGCGAGGGCAAGGCCTACGAGGCGGCCGAGGTCGCCCGTCTGGTCGCGCGGGGTGCGACGGCGTCGGACCGCCACACCTGGACCGACACGCTCGAGGTCATGGCGATCCTCGACGAGGTCCGTCGCCAGCTCGGCGTCGTGTACCCGGGCGAGTAGCGGGCGGACCATGGACATCGTCGCCGCAGCCCGTGACTTCGTCCGGAGCGAGGCCAGGCTGGTCGAGGCCAGGCTCTTCGCCGTGCTGTTCGAGGGCGCCGACCCGCGCGGCGTGGTCGAGGCGCTGCGCGGCTACCAGAACCCCGACGGCGGGTTCGGTCATGGCCTGGAGCCGGACAAGCGCTGCCCCGACAGCCAGCCTCTCGACGTCGAGTTCGCCTTCGACGTCCTGCTCGCGGCGGGCGTGCGAGACGACGCGATGGTCCGGCGGGCCGCCGACTGGCTCGACACCGTCTCGGCGCCGGGTGGCGCGGTCGCGCTGCTCACCCCGGCGATCGAGGGCTACCCCAGGGCTGCGCACATCACCGCGGAGGGCTGTGTGCCCGGCCTCAACCCCACGGCGGGTCTCGTGGGCCGGCTGCACGCACTGGGCGTCGACCACCCGTGGCGTGAGCGGGCGGGGGCGTGGTGCGCCGAGGAGATCGCGCGCGGCCTCCCGGCGGAGGCCCACGCGCTGCGCGAGGTCATGGCGCTCCTCGAGCGGACGGGCGACGTCGACCTCGACCGCGTCCGCGCCCACCTGCCCGGCGTCGCGTACTACCGGTCCGACCCCGCAGACCCGTCGTACGGCGTCACGCCGCTGTGGTTCGCCCCGACGCCGGACAGCGTCTGGCGGCCGCTCTTCACCGACGAGCAGCTCGACGCGCACCTCGACCGGCTCGTCGCCGACCAGCAGGACGACGGCGGCTGGGCGCTGACCTGGCAGCCGCCGTCGCACGCCGCGACCCTGGAGTACCGCGGCGCGGTGACGGTCGAGGCGCTGCGTACCCTGCGGGCGTACAACCGCATCTGAGCGGGTGCACGCCCGCGGGGCGTCGTCTCAGCCGACGCGCACGAAGCGGCGGCCCGAGATCTCCTGCGCGGTGATGCGCAGCCAGACGTTCTTCGGCGAGTCCTCGTTCTCCTGGTAGGTGAGCAGGCCTGTCGCCTCGGCGTCGGTGAGGTCGGCGTCGTGCTCGAGGATCTCCGCGGTGCCCTTGACGATGACGGAGTAGGCGATCTCCGGGCCGAGCTGGTCGACCTCGAAGGCGACCTTGCCGTTGACGGCGACCTCGGCGAGCTTGGACCCGGGCGCGGTGCGCACGAAGATCCGGCCGTTCGACGCGGCGTAGTTGACCGGGAAGATCTCGGGATCACCCGCCGCGGCGGTCGCGAGGCGACCCACCTCCTGCAGGCCGAGGAACTCCCAGGACTCGGCTTCGGTGAGCTCGGTGACGTTGAGCGACAC
This sequence comes from uncultured Xylanimonas sp., assembly GCA_966249365.1. Taxonomy (GTDB): domain Bacteria; phylum Actinomycetota; class Actinomycetes; order Actinomycetales; family Cellulomonadaceae; genus Xylanimonas. The sequence goes on from CBINDH010000063.1 coordinate 4,704, forward strand.
GATGGACCTCCAGTGCTGAGCGGCAGGTGCGACAGTCCCAGTCTGGCCCGGGGTGCCGCGCCCGCGACACGGAAGGGTCTCGCGTCCCCCTGTGACACTGGCCACTTATGGTCAGTCCACAGGCCGTGTCGGGGCGCGCGGCTAGGGTGGGCCGCGTGACTCACCCGGGGTACTTCGTGTCGTTCGAGGGCGGCGACGGCAGCGGCAAGACGACGCAGGCGCGCCTCCTGGGCGACTGGCTCGGAGCCTCGACGGGCCGCGAGGTCGTGGTCACCCGCGAACCCGGCGGCACCACCCTCGGGATGGAGCTGCGCCGCCTCGTCATGCACGGCGAGGACATGGACCCGCGCACCGAGGCGCTGATCTACGCGGCCGACCGCGCCCACCACGTCGCCTCGGTCATCCGGCCGGCGCTCGACCGCGGCGACGTCGTCATCACCGACCGGTACCTCGACTCGTCGGTCGCCTACCAGGCGGGCGGGCGCGAGCTGTCCGAGAAGGAGATCGAGGACCTGTCGCTGTGGGCCGTCCAGGGCCTCATGCCCGACGTGACGATCCTGCTCGACGTCGACCTCGAGACCTCCGCCGCCCGCATGCCCGCCGACCTCGACCGCCTCGAGCGCGTCGACGAGGCGTTCCGGTCACGTACGCGCGAGGCCTACCTCCGACGCGCCGGCGCCGACCCCGCGCGCTGGCTGGTCGTCGACGCGCGCGGCACCGTCGACGAGGTCCACGCAGCCGTCCGCGCCGCGATGTCCGCCCGGCTCGCAACCATCCCCGCGGAGGGCACCCCGTGAGCGTCTGGGACGAGGTCGTCGGCCAGGAGGCCGCCGTCGAGGTGCTGCAGCGGGCCGCCGCCGACCCGCGCTCGATGACCCACGCCTGGCTGCTCACCGGCCCGCCCGGCAGCGGCCGGTCCGTCGCCGCGCGCGCGTTCGCCGCCGCGCTCCAGTGCGAGCAGGGCGGCTGCGGCCGGTGCCACCAGTGCACGACCACGCTCGCGGGCACCCACCCCGACCTCACCGTCGTCGCGACCGACCAGGTGACCATCCGCATCGAGGAGGTGCGCGGCCTCATCGGCACGGCCGCGCGCACGCCATCGCTGGGCCGGTACCGCGTCATCGTCGTCGAGGACGCCGACCGCATGATCGAGCGCACCACGAACGTGCTGCTCAAGGCCATCGAGGAGCCACCGCCCCACACCGTGTGGGTGCTGTGCGCCCCGAGCGTCCAGGACGTGCTGCCCACGATCCGCTCGCGCTGCCGGGCCGTCCCGCTGCGCGTCCCGCCGCCCGAGGCCGTCGCGGAGCTCGTCGTACGGCGCGACGGCGTCGACCCGCAGGTGGCGCTCGCCGCTGCCCGAGCGGCGCAGTCGCACGTCGGCATGGCCCGCCGCCTCGCCCGCGACCCTGAGGCGCGGCAACGCCGCTCGGCGGTGCTCGACGTCGCGCGCCGGATCCGCGGCGTCGGGGACGCGGTGCTCGCGGCGGGCGAGCTCGTCGATGTCGCCAAGGCCGAGGCTGCAGCGGCCACCGCGGAGCGCGACGCCGCCGAGCGCGCAGAACTGCTCCGGGCGCTGGGTGCCGCCGACGGCGAGACGCTGCCCCCGCGCCTGCGCAGCCAGGTCAAGCAGCTCGAGGACGACCAGAAGCGGCGGGCCACCCGCCGGCAGCGCGACGTGCTCGACCGGGCCATGGTCGACCTGCTGTCGCTCTACCGCGACGTGCTGGTGCTCCAGCTCAGCGCCGACGTCGACCTCGTCAACGGGCTCGACCCCGCCGACCTCGCCGTCGTGCGAGCGCTCGCCGCGGACTCGACGCCCGAGCAGACGGTGCGGCGCATGGACGCCATCGGCGTCGCACGCGAGCGGCTCGAGGGGAACGTCGCGCCGCTGCTGGCGGTCGAGGCGATGGCCGTCGCCCTGCGACCGCAGGGCTAGCACCCCACGCGTCGTCTCAGCAGGTAGGACGGCCCGACCCGGTCCCACCCGTGAAAGCCCCGGTCGGGCGAGGGCCGTGCGCCCAGGGCCGACAGGGCGCCCGGCGGAGGCAGGTAGGTTGGCCGGGTGAAGTCGCCCCTTGCCGTCGTGCGCACCCTGGTCTCGTCCGCCGCCGTCGTCGTGCTGGCGGTCGCGGCGGGGTGCACCGCGACCGGCTCGGACGAGGGGTCGGAGACGCCGACGGCGTCGCCGCCCGCGTCGTCGCCCGGAGCGTCGGCGACGGGTGCCCCCGAAGGTGTCGAGGACCTCTACCGGCAGGCGGTCACGTGGACCGACTGCGACGACGACTACGAGTGCGCGACCATCAAGGCGCCGCTGTCGTGGCAGGACGCGGGCGCCGGGACGATCGAGCTCGCGCTCAAGCAGCACCGTGCGACCGGGGACCGCCAGGGTGCGCTCCTCATCAACCCGGGCGGTCCGGGCGGCTCCGGCGTCGACTGGGTGACCTACGCCTGGCCCACGTTCGGCGAGCGCTTGCGCGCCGCCTACGACGTCGTCGGCTTCGACCCCCGCGGCGTCGGCGCGTCGACCCCGGTGACGTGCTTCGACGACGCACGCAAGGACGCCTCCCTCGCCAAGGACTTCGACCCCGACACGGACGAGGGCCTGGAGGCGATGGCGGCCGAGTACGCGGCGTGGGCCGCCGCGTGCGCGGAGAACACCGGCGAGCTGCTCGGCCATGTGGACACGCAGTCCGCCGCGCGCGACATGGACCTGATCCGCGCGGTGCTCGGCGACGACAAGCTCAACTTCCTCGGCTTCTCGTACGGCACCCAGCTCGGCGCCACGTACGCGGGCCTCTTCCCGGAGCGCGTAGGCGCGATGGTGCTCGACGGCGCGATCGACACGACGCTCGACGCCGACCAGACGTCCGCCCAGCAGGCCGTCGGCTTCGAGCAGGCGCTGCGCAACTACGTCGCCGACTGCCAGGGGGGCAGGGGCTGCCCGCTCACGGGCGATGTCGACGACGGCATGCGCCAGGTGCGCGAGGTGCTCGACCGCGCGTTCACCGACCCGTACCCGACGTCGTCCCTCCGGCGGGTGACCCGGAACCTCGCGTTCTACGGCGTCGCGGTGACGCTCTACGACCAGGCGTCGTGGCCCGCCCTGACGCAGGCGCTCACCGAGGTGCTCACCGCGGGCACGGGCGACGCGCTGCTCTACCTCGCGGACTTCTACAACGACCGCGAGGACGACGGGACGTTCCGCAGCAACTCGGCCGAGGCGTTCCGGGCCGTCGGCTGTCTCGACTCGCGCGGCACGACGGACGTCGCCGAGATGCGCGCCGAGCTCGCCGCGATCGAGAAGGAGGCGCCCACGGTGGGCACGTTCTTCGGGTTCTCGGGCCTGGTGTGCGCCGACTGGCCGGCACCCGTCGCCGAGCAGGAGTTCGACCTCCACGCCGCGGGCGCGCCGCCCATCGTCGTCATCGGCACGACGCACGACCCGGCCACGCCGTACGCGTGGGCCCAGGCCCTCGCGAAGACGCTCGACTCCGGGGTCCTCGTGACGTACGACGGCGAGGGGCACACCGCGTACGCCCGCTCGAACGACTGCGTGCTCGACGCCGTCGACGACTTCCTCGTGGACGGCGTGGTGCCCGCCGACGGGCTGCAGTGCTGAGCGTCGCCGCACCTCACGGCTGACGGACGGGCCCTCGCGCGACCGGTTTGGGAACGGGGCTGGTCGTCGGGTAGCCTGTACGTCGCTGCCCGGGCTGCAAGGCCACGGTGTCGGCACGCCGCTGTAGCTCAGTCGGCAGAGCGGTTCACTCGTAATGAACAGGTCTGGGGTTCGATTCCCCACAGCGGCTCCGCCCTGAAGGCCCCGGTCTCGATGAGATCGGGGCCTTCGTCGTTCGCGCTGGGTTGCGCGACGCCGAGGGACGCATCCGCGACCGCGGTGCACGCCGCACCAGGTGATCTCGTTGCGACACTCCCTGCTCGCGACGCGACACTCCCTGAGCCGTGCGGCACGGTCGCCGAAACCATGGAGCCATGGCCCCGACTGCGATGGCATCCGAGGTCGCTGGCGCGCACGTCCGCGAGCGCGACCGGATGCAGTGCCCCTCGATCTACGCCACGACGCTGCCCGACGGGAGGCGCACGGTCCGATATCTCGCCGGTGCCGACGACATGTCGGCGTTCGGCGGGACGACACACCGGAAGGATCAGCGCGAGCAGTTCCGGGCGCGCATCGTCAGTGCCAGGCACGGAGCGCTCGATCACGGGATCGTGAAGTTCACCCCGCACACACGCGTCCTGGCCGGTGACAACTTCGGGCACAACCACCCCGTCTCACGCCTGGTGGTGGTTCTCGAGGGTGCGCAGACGGTGCGTCTTGCGGGGACGTCTCTGCGCCTGACACCAGGGTCCGGGATTCTCGTACCCGGGGACCTGCTCCACTCGTACGAGGTCACGACCCCGACGTCCCGCCTGCACGTCGACATCGCGGCTGACGATGCGCGGTTCGCGCCCCTCCTCAAGCACGTCCGGCACGGGCACTGGCGTGCCGGCTCTCCCGTCCTCGTGGGTCTCGCGGCGTTCGTCAGGTCGCTCCTGCTCCGCGACGACTCGAAGCAGACCTGGGCCGAACGGGCGGCGGTTCGGAGCACGCTCGAGGCGTTGGTCTGCTCGACCATCTCGTCGGCGCCGCCCGCGCTCACGGAGGCGCAGCGGGCGCCGAGCCACCAGGAGCTCGCGCTGCAGTACATCCGGGTCCATCACGTCGACCAGGACCTCACGCCGGCGAACGTCGCGAAGGGTATCGGGCTGTCGGTCCGGACTCTGCAGCGTGCCTTCGCCGACCAGAGGAGTGTCGCGCAGTGGATCGCGCAGTTCCGCGTCGAGCGAGCTCTCGCGTATCTCCGGGACCCGCACTTCGCCGACATGACGATCCCGGAGCTCGCGCGCCGGTCGGGCTACGGGTCGACGGTCGCGTTACGGCGTGCGGTCATCAGCGGCACCGGCATGCCGCCGTCGCTCTACCGGGACAGGCACCTGAAGGCTGCTCGGGAGAACGCCTCGTGCCACCACGGGGAGGACGTCCGGGAGAAGGCGCGCCCGGCCGGTCATCCCGCCATCTCGGTGTAGCCCGCTGCGCCTGACCTGCGCGACCCCCTGGCTACGGTCGCTGGGGGGTGCGCGACCTCTGTCGCGCTCGACCTCCGGTACTCGGCTGGCCCCTGGCCGGTCTCCGCGATGACGGCGCGTCGCATGCATACGGCGGACCCGTAGCCGGCCCGCTCGGCGATCTCGGGCATCGTGAGGCAGGCGAAGCGCCTGTCGCGCAGCAGGGTCAGGGCGTGCTCCAGGCGGAAGCGCGCGATCCACTGGGCGATGCCGAGGTCGTGCTCGAACGCGCGTTGCAGCGTGCGGACCGACACCCCGAGACCGCGTGCGATGGCTGCGGGCGTGATCTGAGGATCCCCGTGGTGGAGCCTGATGTACTCCAAGGTGAGTCCGCGCGCGGACTGGTCGACGGCGTCGCTCCCCGCCATCGGCGGTGCCGAGGCGATCGTCGTGAGCACCAGGGACTCCAGCGCACGGCGCACCTCGGTGCGCTCGGGCCAGGTGGTCCTGGCGTCGTCGAGGCGCAGCACGGCCTGGCCGAACGCCGCCAGCCCTTGCAGAGCGGGCGACGGGGTCGCCCAGTGGGCCAGCGGGGCGTCGCCGAGATGCGCGGCGAAGACGCGGTGGTCGGCGGCAAGGTCGAGGTGAAGCCGGGCGACCGTGCCGTGCGTCTCGTAGCTGACGGGGATGTTTCCCGGCTGCATGAAGCCGGTGCCCGGCGACAGGTGGAGGGTCCGTCGGCCGACACGCACGGAGCCGCTGCCCTCGAGCACGACGACGAGCCGGTGGACCGGGTGGTCATGGCCGAAGGAGGTGCCCTCGTTGCGCAGCAGGTGGGCGGTGTGCTTCATGACGCTGACGTCGACGGCGCCGTAGCGGGCGGCGACGATGCTCGCCTTGAAGCGGGTCGTGTCGCCGGTGCTGCGCGTCTGTGCGTTGAGGGTGCGCAGACCGTTGGAGCCCTCGAGCCGGAGGAGCGAGCGACGCCCGCTCGGGTTCGAAGACACGTAGACGGAGGGGCAGACCTTTGCCGCGTCAGTGCGCGTCGTGGGGTCCCCGGCCGCCTCGGGGGCGTACCGACGCGTTGCTGGAGTAGTCATGGTTGTCCC
>CBINDH010000064.1:0-10835 GCA_966249365.1 uncultured Xylanimonas sp.
CGGTTCGGAGAGTCACCGTCCGCGCTGGTAGGATGCTGGGGCCGTATGACGGCCGCGGATCCAGAGCGCCCGGTGGAGTAGCCCCGGTGCACCGCGCAACGACACCGAGGAGAGCCATATGCCGCTCGACAACGCCACCAAGAAGGCGATCATCAGCGAGTACGCGACCACCGAGGGTGACACCGGCTCGCCGGAGGTGCAGATCGCGCTGCTGACGCAGCGCATCAAGGACCTGACGGAGCACCTGAAGGCCCACAAGCACGACCACCACTCGCGTCGCGGCCTGCTGCTGCTGGTCGGCCAGCGCCGTCGCCTCCTGGGCTACCTCCAGAAGGTCGACATCGAGCGCTACCGCTCGCTCATCGAGCGTCTCGGCCTGCGCCGCTGACAACCGAATCACGCCAGTCCGGCCCGGTCCCTCGCGCAGGGGTCGGGCCGGTCTGGTGAGATGGTTCCCGTACCACACCGATTTCATCGCGCCGGGCCTCCGCCCGGTCCTCGGTAGTGGCTCCCCGACCCGCCGCACGTGCGGCCCTGGTCGGTGGGCCTCGATCGAAGACCGCCGGGGCTGGCGCCTTCGCAAAGAAGGAGGGCACCCCGTGGAGGGTCCCGAGATCCAGTTCGCCGAGGCCGTCATCGACAACGGCCGCTTCGGCACCCGCACCGTCCGCTTCGAGACGGGCCGCCTGGCCCGCCAGGCCGCCGGCTCCGTCGCCGCGTACCTGGACGGCGAGACGATGCTCCTGTCGGCCACGACGGCCGGCAAGCACCCCAAGGACCAGTTCGACTTCTTCCCCCTGACGGTCGACGTCGAGGAGCGCATGTACGCCGCGGGTCGCATCCCCGGCTCGTTCTTCCGCCGTGAGGGCCGCCCCTCGACCGAGGCGATCCTGGCCTGCCGCCTGATCGACCGCCCGCTGCGCCCCCTGTTCGTCAAGGGCCTGCGCAACGAGGTCCAGGTCGTCGTCACCGTCCTGGCGATCCACCCGGACGACGCGTACGACGTCCTCGCCATCAACGCGGCGTCGCTCTCGACGCAGATCTCCGGCCTGCCCTTCTCGGGCCCGGTCGCGGGTGTGCGCGTCGCGCTCATCGACGGCCAGTGGGTCGCCTTCCCGAAGTACTCGGACAAGGAGCGCGCGGTCTTCGAGATGGTCGTCGCCGGCCGCATCGCGGGTGACGACGTCGCCATCGCGATGATCGAGGCCGAGGCCACCGACGACGCCTGGAAGCTCATCCAGGAGGGCGTCCAGGCGCCGACCGAGGAGGTCGTCGCCGAGGGCATCGAGGCCGCCAAGCCGTTCCTGCGCGCGCTGTGCGAGGCCCAGGCCGCGCTCGCCGCCCAGGCCGCCAAGGAGGTCCAGGAGTTCCCGCTCTTCCCGGACTACGAGCAGGACGCCTACGAGGCCGTCGAGGCCGCGGGTTCGGCTCGCGCCGCCCAGGCCCTGCAGATCGCCGACAAGCAGGCCCGCGAGAGCCGTCTCGACGAGATCAAGGCCGAGCTGCAGTCCGAGCTGGCCGACCGCTTCGAGGGCCGCGAGAAGGAGATCTCCGCCGCCTTCCGCTCGGTGCAGAAGAAGCTCATGCGCCGTCGGGTGCTCACCGAGCAGATCCGCATCGACGGCCGTGGCCCGCGTGACATCCGCACGCTCTCGGCCGAGGTCGAGGTCATCCCGCGCGTGCACGGCTCGGCCATCTTCGAGCGCGGCGAGACCCAGATCCTGGGCGTCACCACGCTGAACATGCTGCGCATGGAGCAGCAGATCGACTCGCTCGGGCCGGTCACGCGCAAGCGCTACATGCACAACTACAACTTCCCGCCGTACTCGACGGGCGAGACGGGGCGCGTCGGCTCGCCGAAGCGCCGCGAGATCGGTCACGGCGCGCTCGCCGAGCGTGCGCTCGTGCCGGTGCTGCCGTCGCGCGAGGAGTTCCCGTACGCGATCCGCCAGGTGTCCGAGGCGCTCGGCTCCAACGGCTCGACGTCGATGGGCTCGGTGTGCGCGAGCACGCTGTCGATGCTCAACGCCGGCGTGCCGCTCAAGGCCCCGGTCGCCGGCATCGCCATGGGCCTCATCTCGGACGAGGTCGACGGCGAGACCCGCTACGTCGCGCTGACCGACATCCTCGGTGCCGAGGACGCCCTCGGTGACATGGACTTCAAGGTCGCCGGCACGCGCGACTTCGTCACGGCCATCCAGCTCGACACCAAGCTCGACGGCATCCCCGCCTCGGTGCTGGCCGGCGCGCTGACCCAGGCCCACGACGCCCGCCTGACGATCCTCGACGTCATCAACGAGGCCATCGACACGCCGGACGAGATGTCGCCGAACGCTCCGCGCGTCATCACGGTCAAGGTCCCGGTCGACAAGATCGGCGAGGTCATCGGCCCGAAGGGCAAGATGATCAACCAGATCCAGGAGGAGACCGGCGCCGACATCTCGATCGAGGACGACGGCACGGTCTACATCGGCGCCACCGACGGCCCGTCGGCGGAGGCCGCGCGTGCGGCGATCAACGCGATCGCGAACCCGCACGTCCCCGAGGTGGGCGAGCGCTTCGTCGGCACCGTCGTCAAGACGACGTCGTTCGGCGCGTTCATCTCGCTGTCCCCGGGCAAGGACGGCCTGCTCCACATCTCGCAGATCCGCAAGCTCGTGGGCGGCAAGCGCGTCGAGAACGTCGACGACGTGCTGTCCGTGGGCCAGAAGGTCCAGGTCGAGATCGGCGAGATCGACCCGCGCGGCAAGCTGTCGCTCGTGGCCGTGACCGAGGACGACGAGGCCGCTCCCGCCGAGGCGCCCGTCGAGACCACCGAGGTCTGACATGACCTGGCACCTTCCGCTCGTCGCTGCCGGCGAGCCGGGTGCCGAGCTGACCGCCGGGCAGGACGGAGCGACGATCCGCCGCTCCGTCCTGCCCGGCGGCGTCCGCGTGCTCACCGAGCACATGCCGGGCCAGCGCTCGGCGACCGTGGGCGCCTGGGTCGGCGTCGGTTCCCGCGACGAGGTCGACGGGCACCACGGCTCCACGCACTTCCTCGAGCACCTGCTGTTCAAGGGCACCACCCGCCGGTCCGCGATGGACATCGCCGAGGCGTTCGACGCCGTCGGCGGCGAGGCCAACGCCGCGACCGGCAAGGAGCACACCTGCTACTACGCGCGTGTGCTCGACTCCGACCTGCCGATGGCGATCGACGTCATCTCCGACATGGTCACCTCCGCGCGCCTCGACGCCGACGAGCTCGAGACCGAGCGCGGCGTCATCCTCGAAGAGCTCGCCATGAACGACGACGACCCGTCGGACGTCGTGCACGAGGAGTTCGCGCAGGCGGTGCTCGGCACGCACCCGCTCGGCCGGCCGATCGGCGGCACCCCCGACACGATCCGCGCCGTGCCGCGCGACGCGGTCTGGGAGCACTACCGCTGGCACTACCGCCCCGAGACGCTCGTCGTCGCGGCCGCGGGCGGGGTCGACCACGACACCGTGGTGGGCCAGGTCGTCGAGGCGCTCACGCACGGCGGCTGGTCGCTCGAGGAGGCCGTCGCGCCTCGCGAGCGCCGGTCCGTGGCGGGGGAGTCCGAGGGCGTGCCCACGGAGGGGATCGCGCTGTCGATCCGCCGTCCCGTCGAGCAGGCCAACGTCATCGTCGGCTCCACGGGCCTGACGGCGACCGACGACCGCCGGTTCGCGCTGTCGGTGCTCAACGCCGTCCTGGGCGGTGGCATGAGCTCGCGCCTCTTCCAGGAGATCCGCGAGAAGCGGGGCCTGGCGTACTCGACGTACTCGTTCGCCGCCGGGCACGGCGGGCTGGGCACGTTCGGCCTCTACGCGGGCTGCGCGCCCGGCAAGGTCGACGTCGTCGAGAAGCTGCTGCACGAGGAGCTGGACCGGCTCGCGTCCGACGGCATCACCACCGCGGAGCTGACCCGGTCGGTCGGGCAGCTCTCGGGCGGCCTGGTCCTCGGCCTGGAGGACTCGGGCTCGCGCATGAGCCGCCTCGGCAAGGCGGAGCTCGTGTTCGGCGAGATCCTCAGCCTCGAGGAGTCGCTCGAGCGCATCCGTGCGGTGACGGCCGAGGACGTGCGCGACCTCGCCGCCGAGCTGGCCGCCCGGCCGCGGTCCGTCGTCCGGGTGGGTCCGTTCGGCGAGGCGTAGCACCCGACGACCGGAGTGTCTAGGTTTGCCCCCATGGGTGACCTGCCGCGCGCTTCCGACCTTCCCCTCGCCCAGCGTGTCGCGCTGCTCTCGGGCAGCACCACCTGGCTGACCGAGCCCATTCCGCCGGGCCCTGACGGGACTGGGGGAGTGGGCTCGGCCTATGTGTCCGACGGCCCGCACGGCCTGCGGGCGCTGCCCGACGCGAGGGACCTGTCGGTCCACGGCGCCCTGCCGGCGACGTGCTTCCCGACGGCGGTGACGCTCGCCTCGACGTGGGACGTCGACCTGGTGCGCGAGGTGGGCCGTGCGATCGGCACCGAGGCCCTGGCGCTCGGCGTCGACGTGGTCCTCGGCCCGGGGCTCAACCTCAAGCGGCACCCGCTGTGCGGGCGCAACTTCGAGTACTTCTCCGAGGACCCGCTCGTCTCGGGTGCGCTCGCGGCCGCCCTCGTCGAGGGCATCCAGGAGCGCGGCGTGGGCACGTCGGTCAAGCACTTCGCGGTCAACAACCAGGAGGCGCACCGGTTCGTGGTCGACGCCGTCGTCGACGAGCGCACGCTGCGCGAGCTGTACCTGGCCGGGTTCGAGCACGTCGTGACGACGGCGCGGCCGTGGACCGTCATGGCGGCGTACAACCGGGTCAACGGGGTCCACGTGACCGAGAGCGCGGAGCTCCTGGGGATCCTGCGCGACGAGTGGGGCTTCGACGGGCTCGTCATGAGCGACTGGGGTGCCGTCGCGGACCGTGTCCAGGGCGTCGCAGCGGGCCTCGACCTGGAGATGCCGGCGAGCCAGGGGACCTGGGACGCCGAGGTGCTCGCCGCCGTCGCGGACGGCACGCTCGACGAGGCCGCGGTGACGACGGCCGCGCAGCGCGTGCTCGACCTCGTCGCGCGCTCGCCGTACGGCCCCGAGCGCACGCCCGGGCACGGCACCGGGGACCAGGGCCTCGACGAGCACGACGCCCTCGCGCGGCGCGTCGCCGCGGCAGGCACGGTGCTGCTCGCCAACGACGGGATCCTGCCGCTCGCCGGCCCGGCCCGGATCGCGGTCATCGGCGACTTCGCGCGCAGCCCGCGCTTCCAGGGTGCCGGCTCGTCGCAGGTCAACGCCGCGCGCGTCACCTCCGCGCTCGACGCGCTCCGGGAACGCGGCGTCGAGGTCGACTTCGCGCCGGGCTACGACCCGGTGCACAGCCGCGACGACGCGGCGCTGCTCGCAGAGGCGGTGGGCGTGGCCCGCGAGGCGGACGTGGCCGTCGTGTTCGTCGGGCTGCCGCCCGTCTACGAGTCCGAGGGCTTCGACCGCGAGAACCTCTCCCTGCCCGCCCAGCACGACGCGCTCGTCACCACGGTCGCCGCGGCCAACCCGCGCACCGTCGTCGTGCTGCAGAACGGCGGCCCGGTCCTGATGCCGTGGCGCGACCAGGTCGCCGCGATCGTTGAGTCGTACCTCGGCGGTCAGGCGGGCGGCGCCGCCGTCGTCGACGTCCTGTTCGGCGACGCCGAGCCCGCGGGGCGCCTCGCCGAGTCGTTCCCGGCCAGCCTCGACGACGTCGCGGCGGCTCCCTGGTTCCCTGGCGACCCGCACCAGGTCGAGTACCGCGAAGGCCTCGCCGTCGGCTACCGCCACCTGGTCACCGAGGGGATCGAGCCCGCCTTCCCGTTCGGGTTCGGGCTCTCCTACACGACGTTCACGTGGACCGACGTGCGCGTCGACCGCGCGGAGGTCGGGGCGGGCGAGCCCGTCACGGTGCGCGTCACGGTGCAGAACACCGGGGCGCGAGCCGGGGCGGACGTCGTGCAGGTCTACCTCCACGACGCCACGGGCGTCGTCTGCCGGCCGCGCCGCGAGCTCGCCGGCTTTGCGTCGGTGCGCCTCGAGCCGGGGGAGTCCGCCGAGGTCGTCGTCGAGGTCCCCGCGCGGGCCTTCGCGTTCTGGGACGTGCGCGCGCACGGCTGGCGCACGCCGTCGGGGCGGTTCGACGTCGAGGTCGCCCGCAACGCCTCCGACGTCGTCGCGACCCTGCCGGTCGACGTCGCCGGGGACGTCGACGACGCCCCTGAGCCGGCCGGGACCGCGCTCGTCGCGGGCGACGACGAGGCCTTCGCGCGGCGGCTCGGCCGCCCGGTCCCGTCCGCGCGGCCGGTGCGCCCCTTCACGCGCGAGACCACCGTGGGCGAGCTCGAGGGCACCGCGGTGGGGCGCCTCGTCGGCAAGCTCGTGCGCAAGGGCTCGTTCCCCGAGGAGGGCGACGAGGTGACCCGGCTCATGGTTGAGCGCATGGTGAGCGAGCTCCCGCTGCGCTCGGCGGCCATGTTCTCCGGAGGGCGGCTTTCGCTGCCTGCCGTCGACGCGATCCTGGCGCTCGCCGACGGCAGGCCGGTCAGCGCGGCGAGGACCCTCGCGGACCGTGCGCTGGCCGGGGTGCGCGCCCGACGTCGGTAGGCTGCCGGTCATGACCAACCCGATCAAGGTGGCCGTGCTCGGTGCTGCCGGGCGCATGGGCGCCACCACCTGTGCCGCCGTCGAGGCCGCCCCCGACCTCGAGCTGGTTGCCCGTGTCGAGGACGGCGACGACCTCGCCGCCGTCGTGCGCGCCTCCGGCGCCCAGGTGGCGATCGACTTCACCGTGCCCGCCGTGACCGAGGCGAACGTGCACGCGCTGATCGACCTCGGCGTGCACGCCGTCGTCGGCGCGACGGGCTGGACGGACGAGTCGAAGGCGCGCGTCGAGCAGCACCTCGCCCAGGCGGGTCGGGGGACCGGCGTCGTCATCGCCCCGAACTTCGGGCTCTCGGCCGTCCTGGCGATGCAGTTCGCCGCCAAGGCCGCCCGGTACTTCGAGTCGGCCGAGGTCGTCGAGCTGCACCATCCGAACAAGGTCGACGCGCCGTCCGGCACCGCCCGGCACACGGCCGCCGCGATCGCCGCGGCCCGCAAGGACGCCGGCCTGGGCCCGATGCCCGACGCGACCGAGGACGGCTGGGAGGCGCGCGGCGCCGACGTCGACGGCGTGCGCGTGCACGCGGTGCGGCTGCGCGGCCTCGTGGCGCACGAGGAGATCCTGCTGGGCAACCCGGGTGAGCAGCTCGTCATCCGCCAGGACTCGTTCGACCGCGTCTCGTTCATGCCGGGCGTGCTGCTCGCGGTGCGCGAGGTCGCGAACCACCCGGGCCTGACCGTCGGCCTCGAGCACCTGCTGGACCTGGCATGAGCGGGGTGCAGGGCACCGCGTCGCGGCGACGGCTGCCGCGCGGTGTGATCGGCATGACGGTCGTCCTGCTGCTGCTCGCCCTGTACGGGTCGGTCGTCGTCACCCGGGGCATCGACCTGATCCGCACCGGCACCGGCGTGGGGATCGGCATCGGCGTCGCCGTGCTGGTGCTGCCGCTGCTGGTGCTCGGCCTCATCGCGGCCGAGCTGCGCCTGGCGACGCGCGTGCAGCGCATGGCCGACGAGCTCGCCGCCGCGGGCGAGCTGCCCGTCGACGACCTGCCGCGTTCGCCCGGCGGGCGCATCGACCGCGCGGCGGCGGACGCGGCGTTCCCCCCGTACCGCGAGGCGGTCGAGGCGGCACCCGAGAGCTGGAAGGCCTGGTACCGGCTCGCCTTCGCGTACGACGCCGCGGGCGACCGCAAGCGGGCCCGGGAGAGCCTGCGCAAGGCGTCCAGCCTGTACCGCTGACGGGCGCCCGCCTACCGCTGCCGGCTGGCCTGCGGCCGGTGCCGGCCGCGGGCGCCGCACCCGGTCACCGGCGGATCTGCGGGAGCTGCGTCCAGCAGTAGAGCGTCTGCCGCACCTCGCGCGCCCGCAGCGCCAGCGCGCCCAGGGCGAGCACGGCGGGGGCGATGCGCTCCGGGCGGTGGTCGTGCGCACGCTGCCGCAGCTCGGGGGTGCGCGCCCAGCGGGCGGCGACGTCGGCGAGCCGGCTGCGTGACGTCTCCGCGAGGGCGGCCACCAGGCCGTCGGCGACCGTGACCACCCAGGGGCCCTCGTCGTCGCCGCCGACGACCTGCCCGTGCCGCCGCTCGGCGGCGCACTCGCGGTAGGGCCGCCCGCTGATCATCTGGTAGAGCGTGCCGAGCATGACGAACGGGTCGATGCCCGGCAGGGACACCGTGTCGAACAGCGGCTTGCCCGACCCCTCGGCGAGCGCCGACGGGCCGTCCGGTTCCAGCAGGGCGAGCGCCGCGACGTCGTCGGACGCCGCCGCGAAATAGTCGGTCACGATCGCTGCCCGCACCCGCGTCGCCATCACCCCATGGTGCGACGGCGGTGCTAGCGGCGTGTCACCGCCAGGTGACGGTCACGTGACGTCGCGCTCACAGGGCGCTCGCCGCGGCTCAGACGGGCTCGCCGCCACCCTTGCCGGAGGGCACCTCGGCCGCGAGGACGGCCTCGACGTCGGCGTGCGTCGGCACCCATCGCGCCCACGTGAGCGCCATGCCGACGACGAGCAGCGCGGCCGTCAGCAGGAACGGGTAGGTGCGGTCGATGCCCGACAGCCAGCCGGAGATCCAGCCGAACGGCGCGGCGGCCAGCATGACGACGGTGCGCTGCAGCGCCATGACGCGCGAGCGCTCGGCCTCGTCGACGTGCAGGGCGACGAGGGACTCGGAGAGCATGAACATCATGCCGCCGCCGAACGCGTCGAGCAGCAGGCAGACGCCGAGCAGCACGTACGTCGTCGTCGTCGCGGTGCCCGACGACGCCGGGATCGCGACCAGCAGGAGCTGGCCCACGAGGTAGACGCCCATGCCCCACAACGTGGGGCGCTTGAGGTCGACGGCGGTGGTCAGGCGCGGGATGAGCGTGAAGAACAGCACCATCGACAGCACCGAGCGGACCATCGGGAAGAACGGCAGCAGCGCGTCGGGGACACCCAGGTGCTGGCTGACCACGACCTGCCAGAAGGTGTTGTTGACGAGGAACACCGCGGCCGCCAGAGCCATGATCGCCAGCGACAGGAGCGAGCCCTTCGAGCGCATCAGGAGCCCGAGCACGCCCCTGTACCCGGCGAAGAGCTGCCAGACGCTCTCCTTCCGGGTCTCCGCCATGCGGATCTTCCCCTGCCGCGTCTCGTGCGACCACAGGTACAGCCACACGATCTTGACGCTCATGACGACGGCGGCGTTGACCATGAGGATCCGCACGGCGTAGTCGAGGCCGAGCCACGACACGAGGACCGCGGCGATCGGCGCGAACAGGGCCGAGCAGTCCGCGGCGACCTTGACGAGCGAGTAGATGCGCGTGATCTGGCCGCGCTCGGCGTCCTCGACCATGAGCGCGTCCCACGAGTTCTGCGTCACCTGCATCGCGCCGTTGACGAGCGACGCGGCGAGGAAGAACCAGAAGTTCTGCGCGACCGCCCAGACGATGCACGGGATCACCCAGGCGATGACGTCGAACCACGCCGTGGTGGCGCGGCGGCCGAGGCGGTCGGTGATGATCCCGCCCGCGAGGCCGAACCCGACCTGCGACACCATGCCCACGGTGGCGAGCAGGCCGATCTGCGCGTCGTGCAGCCCGACGGCGAGCATGAACACGGACAGGTAGGGCAGCACGAGCGCCATGGACAGCCCCCACAGGGGCTCGGTCCAGACGCAGGCGCGGGGGTTGCCCTTCAGGCCACGCAGGGTCCCCCACAGGGAGGTGTCGGTCTTTGGCACCGCAGTAGTCAACCAGGTTGGGCCGCGCGCGCCACACCCGAGGCGCTGGGCGGCACGTGCGCCGCGGCGTAGGGATTCATAGCAGCGCGGACCAGCGCCGCTCGACGACGCTGCGCACGCCGTCGTCGTCGACGTCGACGGCGAGGGCGCGCTCGGTCCCGTCCGGCCCGAGCCCCGACTGGCTGAGGAAGCGCTCGCGCGCGACGTCGCCCTCGATGACCCAGGTGACGATCTCGGTCGCCTCGTCGGCGCGCAGCCGGTCGACGGCGGCCGCCAGCAGCCGCGACCCGTGGCCCTGCTGCCGGTGCGCCGGGTCCACCTCGAGGGCGAGGAGCTGACCGGGTGCGACGGCCGCGAACCCGACGAGGGTCGGCCCCGCGAGCGCGACGAGCACCGCGAAGCCGGGGCCGGGCGGGTTGGTGACGGCGTCGGCCCAGCGGGCGCGGACGGCGTCGGCGTCGACGAGGTCGACGACGGCGTCGCCGAGCGCGGGGGCGACCCGCCACGCGGCGGTCTGGACGCGGGTCACCGCCACCTCGTCGCCGGGGACGGCGGGGCGGACGGAGACGTCGGCGGTCGCGCCGTCGGCGGACGTGAACAGGGCCATGGGTGGACCCTAGCCCCACCCGAGGGCCCGCAGGCCCGCGGCGGTCGCCGCGGCGAGGACCACGACGACGATGAACGGGGCCCGCAGCGCGAGGGCGAGCGCGGCGACGGCCAGTGCGGGCAGGCGCGCGTCGACCGCGACGGACTGCCCGTCGGCGACGGTCTGGACGGCCATGAGCGAGGCGAGCAGCCCGACCGTCACGAGCGACGTGAGGCGCACGACGCGCGGGTCGGCGAGCCAGTGCTCCGGCACGAGGTGGCCGACCAGCTTGAGCGCGAAGCAGGCGAGCGAGGCGAGCAGGACGGTCGCCCACAGGACGGCGCCGGTCATCGGCAGGCTCCTTCCGGTGCGGTCCGGTCGTCGGTGTCGTCGGCGTCGTCTGCGTCGTCGTCGTC
>CBINDH010000065.1:0-10740 GCA_966249365.1 uncultured Xylanimonas sp.
GTCATGTAGCCCACGGACTTGGGCAGGCTCGCGGTCAGCAGGCGACCGTCCTGCTCGAACTCGATGCGCCACGGGCCGCCGCGCCTGACGCGCACCGTCAGGCCGTCGGCGTCCAGCACCCCCTCGGTGTCGTCGAGCTTGAGGATGGGCGCGTAGCCGTCGTGCGCGGCGACCGGGAAGCGGGGGCCGCGAGAAGCCGCCCCCGCGTGGTGCGTGATGCGCACCTTGACGACACCGGGCGCGGGTGCGGCCAGGTCGACCGTGAGCAGCGGGCGGTTGAGCGGGTCGCCGCGATGGCGCCCGTGCGCCGTCGGTGCGTACACCGACATCGTGCCCGCCGCCTCGTCGACGCGGACGTCGTCGACCTCGACCGCGTAGAGGGGCGCGACCCCGCGGCGCGCCTTCCAGTAGCCGTCAGTGAACTTCATCGTCACCAGTTCCTTGGTTCGGTGGGGCGGCCGGGTGCAGCACCGCGGCGTCGTGCGGGGCAAGGTCGACGACGTCGACGACGTCGGCACCCGAGAGCAGGTCGGTCCACGCGCCGGGCAGGGGGACCTGCGCGGCGTCGTCGCCACGGTTGAGCAGGACGACGACGTCGCCGCGGACGACGGCCTCGACGTCGTCGAGACCCACGGCGCCGGGCACGGCCGCGGGCACCCCGGCGCGCGTCCGCGCGTCGTCGAGCACCGCGGCGAGCAGCGGCTCGTCGAGCACCGCGCCGACGTACCAGGCGGCGCCGCCCCCGGGGAGGTCGCGGCGGGTCACGGCCGGCGCGCCGGCCAGGTGGCCGGCCGCGAAGCGGGCGACCACCGTGGCGTCGTCGGCGCGCAGGAGCTCGCCGTGGACGCGCGCGGTCCCGGCTGCACCCGCCACGGGGACGCCCTCGTCGGGCAGCGCCACCCACTCCTCGCCGCTGGCCCCGAGCAGGTCGGCGAGCGGCACGGGGAAGCGTCCCGGGATGACGTGGGCGTTGCCGTCGGCCACGCCCGTCATCGGCCCGACGACGACGCTCGCGCCGCGCTCGGCGGCGAGCCGCAGCGCCTTCGCGGCGTCCTCGCCGAGCAGGTACGCCTGCGGGACCACGACCAGGTCGTAGCCGTCGAGCGGGGT
The DNA here is from genome assembly GCA_966249365.1 of uncultured Xylanimonas sp. GTDB lineage: Bacteria > Actinomycetota > Actinomycetes > Actinomycetales > Cellulomonadaceae > Xylanimonas. Next base: position 1,111 of record CBINDH010000065.1, read on the forward strand.
GCCGGGGCGCACGACGTCGACGGGGACGCCCCGGTCCCACAGGGGGCGGTAGTACGCCCGGACCTGGTCGAGGGTGCGCAGCCGCTCGGTGATGCGGCCCGGCTCCTCGGCCGCCCACCACGACTCCCAGTCGAACAGCAGCGCGGTGCGCGCCGCGACGCGCCGGCCGAGCAGGGGCCGCAGCAGGGCCAGGTCCGTGCCGAGGCGCTGCACGCCCCGGTGGGCTGCGGTGTCCGGGCCGGCGTGCGGCAGCATCGCGGAGTGGAACCGCTCGGCACCCGCGCGCGAGGCCCGCCACTGGAAGAAGCAGATGCCGTCGGCGCCGCGGGCCACCGCCTGCAGCGAGTCGAGCCGCATCCGCTCCGGCGACTTGGGCAGGTTGTGCTCGCGCCACGACGTCGCCCCGACGGCCTGCTCCATGAGGATCCATGGTGCGCCTCCCCCCAGGCCTCGCATGAGGTCCTGGACCAGGGCGGCGTCCGCGGGCGAGCGCGGGTCGGCGTGGTCGGGGTACTGGTCGTCGGCGACGACGTCGACCTCGGACGCCCACCGCCAGTAGTCGGCGTGCGGGAACAGGCCCATGAAGTTCGTGGTGACCGGCACGACGACGCCCGCCTCGCGCAGGGCGGCGCGCTGCTCGCGGTAGCAGTCGAGCAGCACGTCGGACGTGAAGCGCCGGAAGTCGAGCGACTGCGTCGGGTTGACCAGGTAGGGCGTGCGGCGCGGCGGCAGGATCTCCTCGAAGCCGCGGTAGCGCTGCGACCAGAAGGTCGTGCCCCACGCCTCGTTGAGGGCGTCGACAGTGCCGTACCGCTCGCGCAGCCAGGCGCGGAACTCGCGCGCGGCCTCGTCGCCGTAGTCGACCTGCCCGTACTCGTTGCCCACGTGCCACATCCGCACGGCGGGGTGGTTCGCGTAGCGGGCGGCGAGGTCGCATGTGATCGCGAGCGCCGCCTCGCGGTAGACGCGCGACGACGGGGCGAACTGGTTGCGGGAGCCGGCGACGAGCCGCACGCCGTCGCGGTCGACGGGGAGGGTCTCGGGGTGCTCGATACCGAGCCAGGGCGGCGGGGACGCCGTCGGGGTCGCCAGGTCGACGGCGATGCCGTAGACGTGGAGCAGGTCGAGCACCTCGTCGAGCCACGCGAAGTCGCGCACCCCGGGCTCGGGCTCGTACCGAGCCCACGCGAACACGCCGACGGTGACGAGGTTGACGCCGGCTTCGCGCATGAGGCGCGCGTCCTCGAACCACACCGACCGGTCCCACTGCTCGGGGTTGTAGTCGCCCCCGTAGAGGAAGCCGAGCTCGTCGGTGAGCGTGCGCAGGGCAGCGGCGTCGCCGGGCGGCTGCGGGTGGTCGAACGGGTGCGGCACTCGAGAATCTCCATCGATGACTTTGTCGAAGCGCTTCGCTAACCTAAGCATCGAGCGACCGGAGTTGTCTACGCAATCCCGGGCGGAACGATCCGACGACCCCCACCCACGACGACGTGAGGACGCGATGCACGAGCTCCGGTACGACGCCCCGGCGAACCGCTGGGTCGAGGCCCTGCCCGTCGGGAACGGTGTGCGCGCAGCCATGTGCGAGGGACGACCCGGAGGCGAGCGGCTGTGGCTCAACGACCTGCGCGCCTGGTCCGGGCCCGTCGACGTCGACCCGCTCGACGCCGTCGAGGCGGCCGGCCCGGAGCACCTGGCCGCCGTCCGCGCCGCGGTGGCCGCGGGCGAGGTGCGCGAGGCGGAACGGCTGCTCCGCCAGGTCCAGACGCCCTGGGTGCAGACGTACCTGCCGCTCGGCGAGCTCGAGGTCGTCGTGACCGCGGCCGACGGGACGGCCGGGCCGGGCGGTCCGTACGACCGGTCCCTCGACCTGCGCGACGCCGTCGCCCGGCACTCGTACGCGCTCGGCGGGGCCCGCGTACGGCACGAGACGTGGGCCGACGCGACGGGCGGCGCGCTCGTGCACACGGTGACGGCCGACCGCCCCGTGCGCCTCACCGTGCGGTTCACCAGCCCGCTGCGCGCCGACGACGTCGGAGCGGCGGGTCGCGCCCTCGTGCACGTGCTCGTCCCCCCGGTCGACGTCGCCCCGGGCCACGAGTCGCCCCCCGAACCGGTGCGCTACGGCCCGACGTCGTCGCGCTTCGCGGTCGCCGTGCGCGCCGCCGGAGACCCGGACGCCGTCGTCGAGGACGGCGTGCTGCGCACCCGGGCTGCGACGACCCACCTGTTCCTGATCGGCACGGGCGTCACGCACGACCCCGCCGCCGGGACCGTGGTGCCACCGGCCGAGGCGGTCGCGGCCGCGCTCGCCCTGACCGACCCGGGTGAGCCCGTCGAGACCACGACCCGACGGGCGGCCCACGTGGCCGCACACCGTGTCCTGTACGACCGCGTCGAGCTGACGCTGCCGGCGTCGTCGGACGCCGCGGACCGGCCCACGGACGCACGTATCACCGCGCAGGACGACGACCCGGCGCTGACCGCGCTGGCCTTCCACTACGGCCGCTACCTGCTGCTCGCGTCCTCGCGCCCCGGCGGGCTGCCCGCGACGCTCCAGGGCATCTGGAACCCGCTGCTGCCTGCCCCGTGGTCGAGCGCGTACACGACCAACATCAACCTGCAGATGGCCTACTGGCCGGCGGAGACCACCGCGCTCCCGGAGTGCCACGAACCGCTGCTGGCCTTCGTCGAACGCCTCGCGGCGACGACGGGGCCCGTGGCCGCGCGGCGGCTCTACGGGGCACGCGGCTGGGTGGCGCACCACAACTCCGACGCCTGGGCGCACGCGGGGCCCGTGGGCGCGGGCCACGGCGACCCGGCCTGGTCGGCGTGGGCGCAGGGCGGTCCGTGGCTGGCCCACCACCTGTGGGAACGCTGGTTGTTCGGCGGCGACGAGGCGTTCCTGCGCGACCGCGCCTGGCCCGTGCTGCGCGGGGCGGCGCTGTTCGCGCTCGACTGGGTGCAGACCGACGGCACGCGCGCGTGGACGAGCCCCTCGACGTCGCCCGAGAACCACCTGGTCGCCCCCGACGGGGCCCCGACGGGCGTGGGGACCAGCGCGACGATGGACGTCGCGCTGCTGCGCTGGTTGGCGGCCGCGTGCGCCGAGGCCGCAGACGTGCTCGGGGCGCGGGAAGCCTGGCTCGACGACCTCGCGGCGGTGGTCGCGCTGCTGCCGGACCCGCAGGTCGGCGCGCGCGGCGAGCTGCTCGAGTGGGCGGTCCCCGTCCAGGAGGCCGAGCCGTTGCACCGCCACGTCTCGCACCTGGTGGGCGCGTTCCCGCTCGCGTCGGTGACGCCGTGGCACACGCCGGCGCTGGCCGCCGCGACCGCGCGCAGCATCGACCTGCGCGGCCCGGAGGGGACCGGCTGGGCGCTCGCCTGGCGCGCGGCGCTCTGGGCCCGCCTCGGGGACGGCGAGCGGGTGCACGGCGAGGTGCGCAAGGCGCTGCGTCCTGCTCGGGAGCCTCAGCCCGACGGCACGGGCTGGGAGCGCGGCGGGCTCTACCCCAACCTCTTCTCCGCCCACCCGCCGTTCCAGATCGACGGAAACCTCGGGCTGGTCGCCGCCGTCGCCGAGGCGCTGCTCCAGAGCCACGACGGCACGCTGCGGCTGCTCCCGGCGCTCCCGAGCGCCTGGCCGCACGGTTCGGTGCGCGGCCTGCGGGCGCGCGGGGGCCTGCGCGTCGACCTCGCGTGGTCCGACGGAGCGCTGACGACGGCCACGGTGCACAACGACACGCCGCACGCCACGACGCGCACCGTCGTCCTGCCGCAGGTCACAGGCCCGGACGGTCCGGGCGCACCGCTCCCCGCCCCGGTGAGCGTGCCGCCCATGGCGAGCATTACGCTCGCACCGACCACCGTCTGAGGAGCCCCATGCCCACCATCGAGGACGTCGCTCGCCTCGCCGCCGTGTCGACATCGACCGTGTCCTACGCACTGTCGGGCAAGCGGCCGATCTCGGCGGCGACGCGGCGACGCATCGAGGCGGCGGTGGCTGCGCTCGGCTACCGGCCGCACGCCGGGGCCAAGGCGCTGGCCTCGGCACGCAGCGAGGTCATCGGGCTCATGGTGCCGATGCGCGCGGGCGTCGACGTCTCGGTGATCATGCAGTTCGCGGGCGGCGTCGTGCTGCGCGCCCGCGAGCACTCGCACGACGTCCTGCTGCTCACCCAGGACGACCTCGACGGCCTGGAGCGGGTCACCGACGGCTCGATGGTCGACGCCCTGGTGGTCATGGACGTGGAGGCCGACGACGCCCGCGTGCCGATCCTCCGGCGGACGAAGCAGCCCGCCGTGCTCATCGGGCTGCCGCGCGTGACCGCGGGGCTGTCGTGCATCGACCTCGACTTCGAGGCGGCAGGCAGGCTCGCGGCCGTGGAGCTCGCGCGGCTCGGGCATCGCGACATCGCGCTGGTCGGCGCGCCGCCGGAGGTGCACGAGCGCCACACGTCCTTCTCGGACCGCGTGACGCGCGGGTTCCTGGGCGCGGCACGCGAGGAGGGCGTCGCGGCGCGCGTCGTCGCCTGCCCGGTGACGCCCAACGAGATCGACGCGGTGGTCGACCGGCTCCTGGCCGACGCGCCGGACCTGACGGGGCTGTTCGTGCACAACGAGCGGGCCCTCCCGCACGTGCTGCACCGTCTGCGCGAGCACCACCGGTCGGTGCCGCGCGACCTCTCGGTGATCGCCCTGTGCCCCGAGGAGACGGCCCTGTCGCAGCAGGTGCCGCTGACGAGCATCGACCTGCCCGCGGTGAGGATCGGCTCGCTCGCGGTCGACATGGTCATGGCCAGGCTGGCCGACGCGGACTACCCCGCGGAGACGCGCCTGCTGGCGCCGACGATGACGCCGCGCGCGAGCACCCAGGCCCCGCAGGCGCGCTGACGCCGAGGGGGCCGGCGCCCCGCGTCCCGGTTCGGCAAAGATCCACCGCGACCCTTGCGGCTGCGTCGAAGGCGCTGCTATAAACGTCGAAGCGCTTCGACGGAGAGCGTGCCGGCGAGGGAGTTGGTCGCTCGCCGCAGGGTGGTTCTGCACAAAGGAGTGACTCGTGACCCTCCATCAGGAGGCATCCCTCGGGGTGTCTCTCGACGGCGTCGACGACGCCCCTGGCGCACGCCGCCGCAGGGCCGACCGCCGCCGGGCCGACCGCCGCCGGCCTGACCGTCCCGGCTCGCTGGAACGGTCCGCGAAGAAGCCGCGCACGTCGCGGTCGATGTTCCTGCTCGTGCTGCCGTTCCTGCTGCTCGTCTTCGCGTTCAGCTACCTGCCGTTGGCCGGCTGGGCGACGGCCCTGTTCGACTACAAGCCGGCCCTCGGGCTGCGCGGCAGCGAGTTCGTGGGCCTGCAGTGGTTCCGCATGCTCGTCGGCAGCCGCACCCAGCTGGAGCAGGTCGGCCAGGTCATGGCCAACACGCTCGCGATGAGCTTCCTCGGCATCGCGACGTCGCTGCTCCCCGTGTTCTTCGCCATCCTCCTCAACGAGGTGCGGGCCAAGTGGTTCCGCAACGCGGTCCAGACCCTGACGACGCTGCCCAACTTCATCTCGTGGGTGCTCGTCTACGCGATCGCGTTCTCGCTCTTCTCGACGTCGGGGCTGGTCAACACCACGCTGCACGACTGGGGCCTGATCACCGTCCCCATCAAGTTCCTCGACTCCGGGGAGCACGTCTGGCTCACGATGCTCGCCTGGAGCCTCTGGAAAGGCCTCGGGTGGGGCGCGATCCTCTACCTCGCCGCCATCACGGGCATCGACCCGACGCTCTACGAGTCGGCCAAGATCGACGGGGCGAGCCGCTTCCAGCTCATGCGGTACATCACGTTCCCCCAGCTCATGCCCACGTACATGGTGCTGCTCATGCTCTCGATCGCGAACATCCTCAACAACGGGATGGAGCAGTACTACGTGTTCCAGAACGCGTTCAACCGCGAGCACATCCAGGTGCTCGACCTGTACGTGTACAACATCGGCCTCACCGGCAACAGCCTGTCCATGGCGGCCGTGCTGAGCATGCTCAAGTCCATCGTCTCGGTGCTGCTGCTGCTCGCCGCCAACGGGATCGCCAAGCGCGTGCGCGGCACGTCGATCATCTGAGGACTCCCCCATGACCACGTCGACCATGCCCACCCAGGTGCTGCGGACCCGGATCCCCGTCCAGCGCGAGAAGGGCGACCGCACCTTCGCCGCCTGGAACTACCTCTGGTTCGCGATCTTCGCGCTGCTGTGCGCGTACCCGTTCTGGTACCTCATCGTGAACTCCGTCAGCGCCAACGACCTGAGCGCCGCTGGCGACGTCCGGCTCTGGCCGCGCGGCTTCCACCTGTCGAACTACTCGCAGATCCTCCAGCTCGACGGGCTGACGAGCGCGACGGTCGTCTCCCTCGCGCGCACCGTCATCGGCACGGCCGCCACGGTGCTCGCCTCGGCGTTCCTCGGGTTCATGTTCACGCAGGAGCGGATGTGGAAGCGCTCCCTGTGGTACCGCCTCGTCGTCATCACCATGTACTTCAACGCGGGCCTGATCCCCGTCTACGTGACGATGAAGACGCTCGGGCTGACCAACTCGTTCTGGGTCTACATCCTCCCGGCGGTCGTGCAGCCCTTCAACGTCATCCTCGTCAAGACGTACATCGAGTCGCTGCCGCGCTCGCTGCAGGAGGCCGCCGAGGTCGACGGGGCCAGCACGCTGCGGATCTTCTTCTCGGTGATCCTGCCGAACACGACGCCGATCCTGGCGACCGTGGCGATCTTCTCGGCCGTCGCCCAGTGGAACTCGTTCCAGGACACCCTGATCTACGTCACGGACCAGAAGCTGTACTCGCTGCAGTACATGCTCTACATGTTCATCAACCAGGCCTCGAGCCTGGCGCAGGCCGCGCAGAACGCCCAGGGGAACCTCGGCGTCATCGCCTCGGCGGCCACCACGCAGACACCGACGTCCGTGCGCATGACCGTGGCCGTGATCGTCGTGCTCCCGATCATCTTCGTCTACCCGCTGTTCCAGCGGTACTTCGTCAAGGGCATCATGCTCGGCGCCGTCAAGGGCTGACCGCGCCACCACCACCCACCAGAAAGGCAAGACATGCGATCCAAGAAGGCCATCGCCTTGCTGATGGCGCCAGTCCTCGGGGCCCTTGCCCTGACGGCCTGCTCGTCCGGCAGCGCCGCCGAGGGGGACGACGCCGCGGTCTCGCTCGACCAGGACTGGTCCAAGGCCGAGCCGATCACGATCGACGTGTTCGACGGCCTCGCGAACTACCAGGGCATCCAGTCCGGGTGGTTCGGCAAGATCGTCGAGGACAAGTTCAACATGAAGCTCAACGTCATCGCCCCCAACGTGGCGGGCGGCGGCGACACGCTCTACAACACGCGCGTGGCGGGTGGCGAGCTCGGCGACCTCATCGTCACCGACAAGGGCGAGAAGATGGACGAGCTCATCGCCGGCGGCCTTCTCCTCGAGATGTCGAAGTACTACGAGCAGATGGAGTCCGTCCCGACCTTCGACAAGGCCGTCCAGCGGCTCAACGAGGGCAAGGACGGCATCTACGGCTTCCCGACCCAGGTCTCGGAGCACCAGCCGACCGACCCGTCCGAGGGTCTCGACCCGACGTTCGGCCCGTACCTGCGCTGGGACTACTACGCGGAGCTCGGCTACCCGGAGATCGACACCCTCGAGGACCTGCTGCCCGTCCTGAAGGACATGCAGGCCGCGCACCCCACCGGCGACGACGGCAAGCCCACCTACGGCTTCTCCCTGTTCAAGGACTGGGACGGCAACATGATGGTGATGGGCAAGCAGCCGGCGTGCCTCTACGGCTTCGACGAGATGGGCTTCGTCCTGGCGATGGCCGACGGGTCCGAGTACCAGTCGATCCTCGACTCCGACTCGGCCTACGTCCGCTCGCTCAAGCTGTACTTCGACGCGAACCAGCTCGGCCTCGTCGACCCGGAGTCGACGACGCAGAACTACGACACGATGTTCGCCAAGTACCAGAAGGGCGGCGTGCTCTCCTCCTGGTGGCCGTGGCTCGGCCAGTCGGCGTACAACACGACCGACAACCTGGCGGCCGGCAAGGGCTTCGAGCTCGTGCCGATGAAGGACCAGAAGATCTTCTCCTACGGCGCCGAGGTGTACGGCGGCAAGCAGATCTTCGCCATCGGCTCCAAGGCCGAGGACCCCGAGCGCATCGCGGCGTTCGTCGACTGGCTGTACTCGCGCGAGGGCATCCTCGCGTCGGGCAGCCAGACCATGGGTGCGGCCGGTCCCGAGGGGCTGACCTGGGAGCTCGACGGCGACGAGCCCGTCCTGACCGAGTTCGGCAAGGCCGCGATCCTCGGCGGCGACGGCGACGTCCCGGCCGAGTGGGGCGGCGGCAAGTACGCCGACGGCGTCTCCGCGCTCAACGTGACCGCCGTCCTGCCGATCGACACCGACGAGAAGACCGGCCTGCCGTACAACTACAAGTACTGGCCGTCGGTCCAGGAGATCACGGGCAACGCGCTGACCGACGACTGGTCGGAGCACATGGGCGGCGCGTCGTCGACCATGGAGTACCTGCAGAACAACGACCAGGTGCTCGTCGCCCCGGGTGCCGGCTTCACCGCCACCGCGGACACCTCGGAGATCGAGGCGATCCGCAGCCAGGTCAAGGCGACGATCGTGGAGTACTCGTGGAAGATGGTCTTCGCCAAGGACAAGGCCGAGTTCGACGCGCTGCTGGCTGACCTGCAGACGACGGCCGACGGCCTCGGCTACCAGGAGGTGCTCGAGTTCGACATGGCCAACGCGAAGGCGCAGAACGAGGCGCGCGTCGCGGTGGTCGAGGCGTTCGAGTAACCGCTGACCGAACCACTGTGAAACCCCCGGAGGGGGAGGCTCGCGACGGGGCCTCCCCCTCCCCCACGCCTGGAGGCGTCGATGGCCACCAACCCCGTCATCCCCGGTTTCCACCCGGACCCGAGCATCTGCCGCGTCGGGGACACGTACTGGCTGGCGTGCTCGAGCTTCGAGTACCTGCCGGGCATCCCCGTGTTCCGCAGCACGGACCTGGTGACGTGGGAGCAGGTCGGCAACGTGGTCGACCGGCCTTCGCAGCTCGCCTCGTTCGACGGCGTCGCGTCGTCGGGGGGCGTGTACGCGCCGACCCTGCGCCACCACGACGGGACGTTCTGGCTCATCGTGACCATGGTGGGGTCGGTCGGCAACGTCATCTTCCACGCGGCGGACCCCGCCGGCCCGTGGTCCGACCCGATCCCCGTGCCGGGCGTGACCGGGATCGACCCCGACCTCGCGTGGGACGACGACGGGACGTGCTGGTGCACGTTCGCGGGCGTGTTCCAGGTGCGCATCGACCCGGCCACCGGGCAGACGCTCGGCGAGCCGCGGCGCGTCTGGTCGGGCACCCCGGACGCCAAGTTCCCCGAGGCGCCGCACCTCTACCACGTGGGCGACTGGTGGTACCTGATGCTCGCCGAGGGCGGCACCGAGCGCGGTCACGCGGTCTCGGTGGCGCGCGGGCCCTCGCCGTCCGGCCCGTTCGAGCCCTGCCCCTCCAACCCGGTGCTCACGCACCGCGGGATCGACGAGCCCGTGCAGAACACCGGGCCCGGCGACCTGGTCC
>CBINDH010000066.1:0-10642 GCA_966249365.1 uncultured Xylanimonas sp.
GCCCGGCTCGCGGCGAGCATGACCCGCTCCCCCGCGACGTCCCACAGGACGGCGTCGCGCGGCCCCGTGACCTCCGGCGACGAGTACTCCGGGTGCGCGTGGTCCACGTAGAGCCGGGCGCCGTTGGTCAGGATGCAGTTCGCAGCGCTCGGGTCGTCGGCCTCGTCGAGGTCCGGCCGGGTGACGTCGTGCAGGGCCGGCCCGGCGGGTGCGAGCCGCGCCGGGTCGTCCGTGAGCATCGACGGGTGCGCCGCCGAGCGCCGCACGTGGAACCCGCGCGCGTCGGCGAGCGGGTCCTCGTCGTCGTAGTCCCACCGCGCGGCGGGCCGCGCCCCCGCGTCCGCGACGAGGGCGCGGTACGTGGTGACCACCTGCGACGACATGAGCATCGGGTTCGCAGCGGGACGCCCCGGGGCGAGCACGCCGTACTCGGTCTCGATGCCCATCACGCGTCGAACACTCACAGGTACTGCCCCGTGCTCGTGACCTGCTCGATGGTGCGCGGCGCGCCCTCCTCGCCCTTCTTCTGGACGATCGAGCGGATGAACACGATCCGCTCGCCCTTCTTGCCGCTGATGCGGGCCCAGTCGTCGGGGTTGGTGGTGTTGGGCAGGTCCTCGTTCTCCTTGAACTCGTCGATGCACGCCGTGAGCAGGTGGTCCACCCGGATGCCGCGCTGGCCCGTGGCCAGGAAGTCCTTGATGGCCGTCTTCTTCGCGCGGTCGACGACGTTCTGGATCATCGCGCCCGAGTTGAAGTCCTTGAAGTACAGGATCTCCTTGTCGCCCGAGGCGTAGGTGACCTCGAGGAACTGGTTCTCCTCGTCCTCGGCGTACATGCGCTCGACCACCGAGCGGATCATCGCGGCGACCGCCTCGGCCTTGTCCTGACCGTGCTCGGCCAGGTCGTCGGCGTGGATCGGCAGGTCCGGCGTGAGGTACTTGCCGAAGATCTCCTGGGCGCCCTCGGCGTCGGGCCGCTCGATCTTGATCTTCACGTCGAGGCGCCCGGGGCGCAGGATCGCGGGGTCGATCATGTCCTCGCGGTTCGAGGCGCCGATGACGATGACGTTGTCGAGCCGCTCGACGCCGTCGATCTCGGCGAGGAGCTGCGGGACGATCGTCGTCTCGACGTCGGACGACAGGCCCGTGCCGCGCGTGCGGAACAGCGACTCCATCTCGTCGAAGAACACCACGACGGGCATGCCCTGGGACGCCTTCTCCCGTGCGCGGGCGAAGATCAGCCGGATGTGCCGCTCCGTCTCGCCGACGTACTTGTTGAGCAGCTCGGGACCCTTGACGTTGAGGAAGTAGCTCTTGGCGCCGTCGGTGCCGTCCGGGTCGATCATCGTGGCGAGCGACGCCGCGACCGCCTTGGCGATGAGCGTCTTGCCGCACCCCGGGGGCCCGTACAGCAGCACGCCCTTGGGCGGGCGCAGGCCGTGCTCGCGGAACAGGTCGGGGTGGGCGAACGGCAGCTCGACCGCGTCGCGGATCGCCTCGATCTGCTTGCCCAGACCGCCGATGTCCTCGTAGCTGATGTCCGGGACCTCCTCGAGGACGAGCTCCTCGACCTCGGACTTCGGCACGACCTCGAACACGAACCCGGACCGCACGTCGACGGTCAAGGAGTCCCCCACCCGCAGGGTGCGGTCGCGCACGGGGCCCGCGAGGCGGACCACGCGCTCCTCGTCCGCGCGCCCGACGACGAGCACCCGCTCGTCGTCGAGCACCTCCTTGACCGTGACGAGCTCGCCGATGCGCTCGAACCCGCCCGCCTCGACGACGGTCATGGCCTCGTTGAGCTTGACCTCCTGGCCGGGCAGCAGCGCGTGCACGTCGAGCGACGGGCTGGCGCCGACGTGCATCTTGCGGCCCGCGGACGAGATGTCGACCGACCCGTCCTCGTGCGCCGCGAGGAACGTCGCGTAGGTTCCCGGAGGCTTGGCGAGCTCGTCGATCTGCTTGCGGAGCTCCACGATCTGGTCGCGCGCCGCGCGGAGCGCCTCGACGAGGCGTTCGTTCTTCGCGGCGAGCAACGCGAGCTGTGCGTTCTGGCCAGGGTTCTCGGTCATGCGGGTCCCCTCCCTGCAGTCCCGGAGGAGAGGCCCCCCGGGAACAGCACCCTATGCATGAACGCCTGAAGGCTGGAAGGCGATTCCGCGCGTTTCGCCGAACGCGTGACTCACTCGGTCGGCGTGTCCGCGTTCTCGAGGAAGTCAGGAGCGGGCAGGTCCGCGGGGATCTCGAAGCCGCAGGTCGCAGCCTCGGACTCCCACTGCTTGGTCAGACGCGGCTTCCCGGCGTCGATCGCCTGGGCGATGGTGCCGACGACGATCTCGTCCGACGTCGAGCCCTGGTTGATCGCGGGGACCGAGTCGCACAGGTGGAACACGCCGCCGCCGGGAACCCAGTAGACCTCCTCGGACCCGGGCTCGGTGCCCGTGAGCTGCGCGACGAAGGTGCGCTGCGCGTCGTACTCCTCGATCGACGGCGGGTTCGTCTCGACGCCGAACGCACCCACGAGGATCGCGACGACGACGGCGACCGCGCCGGCGATGCCCTTCTGCGACTTGTCCATGTCCTTGTTGAGGAGGATGAGCACGATGAGCGGCACGAACGCGATGAGCGTGATGATCAGGCCGAGCTGGTTCTGCACGAAGAACCGGAGCTTGTCGGCGCGCGAGGCCGGGTCGAGCTGGTTGGCCTTGCGCCACAGCATGTTCGCCGTCAGGGCGAGCGCGCCGATGACGACGATCGCGACGAGGAGCATGATCCAGCGCGACGTCGGGAACCCGCCTGCCTCGGCGCGCTCCGCGACACCGGGGCGCATGATCCAGAAGATCGCGAAGGCCTCGCCCGCGATCGCGAGCGCCCACAGGACGGCGGCGATCAGCCGGTTCTGGCGGGCCTTGGCCTTGCCCTCGGCGGTGGGCGTCCACGTGGTCTCGGACGCTGCGCCCTTGCCGGACGCGGGAGTCGTCGACGTCGTCGCCTTGACGACCTTCTTCTTCGTTGCCACGTGCGCACCTTTCCGGTCAGAACTTGTGCAGCCGCTGGTCACGGCTGTTGCGCGCTCAAAATAGAGGTGACGCGACGGCGCGGCAAATGTGGGCGCTACTCGTCGTCGACGGGCCCCTCGGCGGGGTTGTCGGCGGGGGCGTCGGCGGTGGTGAACCCCCGCACGATCTTGCGCAGCTTCTTGTCCGAGACGGGGCGCGCGCCGAGGTCCTCCTCGGTCCACTCGGCCGCCTCCGCGGCCGGGTACGAGCCCTTCGCGGGGCGTCGCTTGCGCTCGGGCGGGACGACGCCGTCGGCGAGCCGGCGGGCGGTGAGCAGGAACCCGGTGTGGCCGATCATGCGGTGCTGGGGGCGCACCGCGAGGCCCTCGAGGTGCCACCCGCGCACCATCGACTCCCAGGCGACGGGCTCGGCGAACCGGCCGTCGGCGCGCAGGTCCTCGGCGAGGCGCGAGAGCTGCGTCGCGGTCGCGACGTAGGCGAGGAACACGCCGCCGGGGACGAGCACGGCGGCGGCGGCGTCGAGGTTCTCCCAGGGGGCCAGCATGTCGAGCACGACGCGGTCGACGGTGCCGGGCTGCGCGACCTCGACGACGACGTCGGCGAAGTCGCCCGAGTGCAGGTGCCACGCGGGGTGCGGGCCGCCGAAGAACGTCTCGACGTTGCCCTTGGCGACGGCCGCGAAGTCGTCGCGGCGCTCGATCGAGTGCAGCGTGCCGCCGTCGCCGACGGCGCGCAGGAGCGACATGGTCAGCGCGCCCGAGCCGACGCCGGCCTCGACCACGACGGCGCCCGGGAAGATGTCGCCCATCTGCACGATCTGGCCGGCGTCCTTCGGGTACACCACGGCGGCGCCGCGCGGCATCGAGAGCACGTAGTCGCTCAGCAGCGGCCGCAGGGCCAGGTACTCGACGTCGGCGGTGTTGGTGACCACCCAGCCCTCGGGCCTGCCGATGAGGTCCTCGTGCTTGAAGTAGCCCTTGTGCGTGTGGAACGTGCCACCCGGCTTGAGCTCGATGGTGTGCATCCGGCCGCGCGGGTCGGTGAGCTGCACCTTGTCGCCGACACGGAAGGGGCCGCGGCGCAGCTCGGCGCCCGTGGGAGTGGTGGTCACGGCGGACGAGCCTACCGGCCGGTCCCCCGCAGCGCCGCGGCCACCCGCGCGACGTCGAGCACGCCCGTGGCCCGACCGTGCTCGACGACGGGCACGATGCGCGCCCCGCCCGACGTCGCCGCGAGGTGCTCGAGCAGGCTCGACCCGCTCAGGTCCGCGTCGACGGCCGATCCGGGCGGGAACGGCACGACGACGGCGTCGACGGGCGTCGTGCCCGCCATGGCGGGGGGCACCGTGGCGGCCGCCGCGGGGTCGACCCACCCCAGCGGCGCACCGGCGCCGTCGACGACGACGAGGGCCGCGTCGGCGACCCCCGTGACGGCGCGCGCGGCGTCGGCGACGCTCGTCCCGCTGACGACGGCGACGGCCCGGCCCGAGAACGACCGCGCGACGAGGGCCTCGACGCGCTCACGGCGCCCGGCCCCGCGGATCGCCTCGCCCGCGCCCTGCCAGAGGAAGGCGCCGATGACCGCGCCCCAGATGACGTCGGAGATCTCGGGCGGGCGGCCGGCCAGCAGGTCCGGCCCCACGGTGTAGGCGAGCACGCCGACGCCGACGACCCGGCCGATCCACCCGGCGGCGACGGTGCCGCGGCGGCGGGAGCCGGTCGCGCGCCACACGATCGCCTCGAGGATCTGGCCGCCGTCCAGCGGCAGACCCGGGAGCAGGTTGAACAGGCCGACGAACGCGTTGGTGAACCCGGCGGCGACGATGAGCCACACGCCGATCGAGCTCACGTTCGCGTGGCCGAACAGGACGTCCCAGAACGCGACGCGGTCGACGACCCACGCCGCCAGCGCGGACAGGGCCGCGAGCACCAGGTTGGTGATCGGGCCGACGACGGCGATCAGCGCCCCGTCGAGCGGGTGCCGCTGCGTGCCGGTGTAGGCGGTGTGGCCGCCCCACAGCGTCATCGCGAGCTCGGTGACCTGGTGCCCGCGGGCGCGCGCGACGTACGCGTGCGCGGCCTCGTGGAGCAGCACGCTGACGAACAGCATGAGCACGAACACGAACGCCACGAACGTGACCCCTCCGCCGCCGAGCTGCGGCGCACGGCTGCGCACCACCGGGGCGAAGAACGCCGTGAGCACCACCGCCGCGACGAACCACGAGGGGGTCACGATCAGGGGTGCACCGGCGAGCCGGCCGATCACCCAGCCGCGCGAGCGGGTCTGCGTCGAGGTCACCGGCGCAGCGTAACCGTGCATGCCGCGCGGGGCCTCGGCGGACGTGTCGGTCGCCGCGCCTAGGGTGTCCGCATGACGTTGACGACGCCGAGCCCGCCGGTCGCGGACCCGCCCCGGTCCCCCGCACTGTCCCCGTCGCGCGCCAACGACTTCATGCAGTGCCCGCTGCTGTTCCGCTTCCGCACGGTCGACCGCCTGCCCGAGCCGCCGTCGGCGGCCGCGGCGCGCGGCACCCTGGTCCACTCGGTGCTCGAGCGGCTCTACGACGCACCGCTCGGCGAGCGCACGCCGCAGGCGGCCCTCAGCCTCCTGCCGGCCGAGTGGGAGCAGCTTCTCGAGCGCGAGCCCCGCTATCAGGAGCTCGCCACCGACGACGGGTGGTTCGACGGTGCGGGCCGCCTGCTGAGCACGTACTTCACGCTCGAGGACCCGAACCGCCTGCAGCCCGAGGCGCGCGAGCTGCGCGTCGAGCACCGCCTGCCGGACGGTCCGCTGCTGCGCGGGATCGTCGACCGCCTCGACGTGGCACCCGACGGCGCGCTGCGCGTCGTCGACTACAAGACGGGCAGGTCGCCCCGGCCGGGCTACGAGGCGAACGCGCTGTTCCAGATGCGGTTCTACGGCCTGGTGCTGTGGCGCGAGCGCGGGGTGCTGCCCAAGATGCTGCAGCTCGTCTACCTGGGCGACGGACAGGTGCTGCGCGCCGAGCCGCGCGAGCGCGAGCTGGAGATCACGGAGCAGAAGGTGCGCGCGCTGTGGGCGGCGATCGAGCAGGCCGCCAGGTCGGGCGACTTCCGGCCGCGCAGGTCGGCCCTGTGCGGCTGGTGCGCGCACCAGGCGGCGTGCCCCGAGTTCGAGGGGACGACGCCCGAGTTCGATCCCGTCCTGGCGGCGGACCGGCTCGGCCTGGGCTGACGGGGCTGCCTCAGGCGAGGTCGAGGACGTGCCCGGCGTGGAGCTGGGCGAGCGTCCGCAGGGACACCTGCTCGAGCGACCTGGCGCGTGAGAGCCCCGGCTGCGGCGGCACGGGCACGACGGCCTCGACGCCGAGCGTCCGCGCCCCCGACGCGAGCGCCGCGGCGATGCCGGTCGGCGAGTCCTCGATCGCGACGCACTGCTCGATGGGCACCCCGAGCCGCTCGGCCGCGGTCAGGTACGCCTCGGGATGCGGCTTGCCCTCGACGACGTCGTCACCCGCGACGACGACACGTAGCGCGCCGTCCGTCTGCGAGACGACCTCGTCGGCGAACCGGCGGTACGACATCGTCACGAGCGCGCACGGCACGCCCGCCTCCGCGACCGCCTGGAGCAGCTCGCGCGCCCCGGGTCGCCACGGCACGTGCCGCTGGACGGCGGCGACGACGCGGTCGAGGAGGAAGTCCACGATCTCCTCGACCGGCAGCCGCACGCCGGCGTCCTGGAGGATGCCCGCCGACACGAGGAGCGAGTTCCCGACGAGCTGGAGCGCCTGCTCGTGCGACCAGCGACCACCGTGCTCGGCGACGAGCTCGTGCTCCGCGGCGATCCAGTAGGGCTCGGTGTCGACGAGGGTGCCGTCCATGTCCCACAGGACGGCCGCGGGCAGCCCTGAGACGGGATCACGGGGTTCAGGCACGAAGGTCACGGGCAGATTCCAGCCAGGCGAGGCGACAGGGACGGAGCGAGCCTAACGGCCTAGGGTGGGCGGATGACCTCTCCCACCGGCCGTCACTCCGCTCGCAACACGGTGCTCATCGCCGCCTTCGAGGGCTGGAACGACGCCGGGAGCGCCGCGACGGGCGCCCTCGAGCACCTGGGTGAGGTCTGGGACGCCGAGAAGGTCGCCGAGCTCGACCCGGAGGAGTACCACGACTTCCAGGTGAACCGTCCGATGGTCGGCCTCGGCCCGGACGGCAAGCGTCAGATCACGTGGCCGACGACGACGATCTGGGTCGCGCGGCTCCCCCACCGCACCGTGCTGCTCGTGCACGGCATCGAGCCGTCGATGCGGTGGCGCCGCTACTGCACCGAGCTGCTCGACCTGGCCGAGGAGCACGAGGTCCGCACCGTGGTGACGCTCGGCGCGCTGCTCGCGGACGTCCCGCACTCGCGCCCCATCCCGCTGACGGCCACGAGCGAGTCGGAGGGGCTGCGCGCGGTGCTGCCCGACGTCGAGCCGAACACGTACGAGGGCCCGACCGGCATCGTGGGGGTCCTCCAGCACGCCGCGGCCGAGCGCGGGCTCCAGTCGGTGTCGCTGTGGGCCGCCGTGCCGCACTACGTGGCGAACCCGCCGTCGCCCAAGGCGACGCTGGCGATCCTCACGCGCATCGAGGAGCTGCTGGGCGAGTCGATCCCGCTGGGCGACCTGCCCGAGGACGCGGCGGCCTGGCAGCACGGCGTCGACGAGCTGGCCGGCGAGGACGCGGAGATCGCGGAGTACGTCAAGCAGCTCGAGGAGGCCAAGGACACGGCCGACCTGCCCGAGGCGTCGGGCGAGGCGATCGCGCGCGAGTTCGAGCGCTGGCTCAAGCGCCGCGACTCCGGCAAGGAGGGGTAGGCCCGCGGGCCTGCGACGGCTCGGTTACAGCTCGACGCCGAGCAGCGCGTCGACGGCCGCGACGACCACCTCGGCGTCCCCGCCCGGGTTCGCCGCCCAGCGGTCGACCGCTGCCAGCGCCCGCGGCGCGTCGAGGTCGTCGGCCATCGCGGCGCGGACCTCGTCGAGCACGTCGCCCGCCGGCTCGCCGTCGTCGTGCGTCGTCAGGATCGCGGCGGTCCACGCGTCGAGGCGGCGCTGCGCGGTGCGGAGCTCGGCGTCCGTCCACTCCCACTCCTCGCGGTAGTGGTGGCCGAGCAGCGCGAGGCGGAGGGTCATCGGGTCGACGCCGTCGGCCAGGAGGCGGGAGACGAAGACGAGGTTGCCGCGCGACTTGCTCATCTTGTGGCCCTCGTACGAGATCAGGCCGGCGTGGACGTGCACGCGCGCGCCCCCGGACCCGATCAGGCGCGCGTGCGACGTCGACATCTCGTGGTGCGGGAAGAGCAGGTCCGCTCCCCCGCCCTGCACGTCGAACGGCAGGCCGAGCCCGTCGCGCGCGATGACGGCGCACTCGATGTGCCAGCCGGGCCGGCCGGGGCCGAGGGCGCCGCCGTCCCAGGAGGGCTCGCCGGGCTGCTCGCCGCGCCAGAGGGCCGGGTCGAGCGGGTGGCGCTTGCCGGGGCGGTCGGGGTCGCCGCCGCGCTCGGCGAACAGCGCGCGCATCTCGTCGTCGTCGAACCCGGAGACGCTCCCGAACGCGGGGTCGGCGCCGAGGTCGGCGTAGACGTCACGGTCCACCCGGTACGCGGCGCCGGCGTCGAGCAGCGCCGTCACGGCCTCGACGACGGCCGGGATCGACTCGACCGCGCCCGTCCAGGTCGCCGGCGGGAGCATGCGCAGCGCGGTCATGTCGTTGCGGTACAGCTCGGTCTGCTCGAGCGCGAGGTCACGCCAGTCGACACCCGTCGCCGTCGCGCGCTCGAGAAGCGGGTCGTCGACGTCGGTGACGTTGGACGTGTAGACGACCTGCTTGCCGGCGTCGAGCCAGGCGCGCTGCAGCAGGTCGAACGCGAGGTAGGTGTTGGCGTGGCCGAGGTGGGTCGCGTCGTAGGGCGTGATGCCGCAGGCGTAGAGCGTCGCGGCGGGGCCGGGCGCGGCCTCGACGAGCGCGTGCGTCGTCGAGTCGTGGACGAGCACCGGCGCGGCGGAGCCGGTGCGGGGAAGGGCCGGGACGACCGGCGCGGACCAGGTGCGCATCAGAAGATGACCGTCCCGCGCGCCGACAGCACGCCTGTCAGCAGCAGCACCACGACGACGGCGGCCAGGATGACCCGGTAGACGACGAAGCCCTTGTACGAGTGCGTCGAGATGAGCTTGAGGAAGCCGATGATCACGACGTAGCCGACGACGAACGCGATGAGCGTCGCGAGGAACGTCATGCCCGCGCTGGGCGCCCCCGGGGTGGACTCGCCGATCGACGAGAACAGCTTGTAGAAGCCGGAGCCCATGACGGCGGGGATGGCGAGCAGGAACGCGTAGTCGGCGGCGGCCTTGCGGGTGAAGCCCATCAGCAGGCCCGCGGTGATCGTGCCGCCCGAGCGCGAGACGCCGGGCACCAGGGCGAGCGACTGCGCGAAGCCGAACAGCAGCGCGCGGCGGGGGTTCAGCTCGTGCAGCGTCCGGCGGCGCTCGCCGATCCTGTCGGCCCAGCCGAGCAGCAGACCGAACACCGTCAGGGTGCCGACCGTGATCCACAGGTTGCGGAACGTGGTGCCGATCCAGTCCTCGAGCAGCAGGCCGAAGACAACGATGGGGATCGAGCCGAGCGCGATGTACCAGGCCATGCGCGCGTTCTCGCGGTGCGCGCCGAAGCGGGCGGCGCGGTCGGGACCGTCGTCGCCGCGCAGCGCCTTCCACCAGTCGACCAGGATGTCGCGGATCGTCCGTCGGTAGTACAGGACCACCGCCGTCTCGGTGCCGATCTGCGTGATCGCGGTGAACGCCGCCCCGGGGTCGGAGGAGCCGATGAGCTCGCCGACGATGCGCAGGTGCGCGCTCGACGAGATGGGGAGGAACTCGGTGAGGCCCTGCACCAGGCCAAGGACGATCGCTTCCCACGCACTCACGAGCGACGACCTTATCGGCTGGAGCGGACTGCCGATAACCTTCGCGCGTGAGAGAACGTCGTGTCGGCACTTCCGGCCTGCATACGTCGGTGCTCGGACTCGGGACGATGACGTGGGGACGCGACACCAGCGGCGTCGACGCCGCCGAGCAGCTGCACGACTTCGTCGACGCGGGCGGCACGCTCGTCGACACGGCGTCGACCTACGGCGGTGGCGACGCGGAACGCATCCTCGGCGAGCTCTTCACCGACACCGGGCTGCGCGACGAGATCGTGCTGTGCACCAAGGGCGGCCGGGACGCGTCCCGGCGGGGCCTGATCGCCGACCTCGACGGCTCGCTCGAGCGGCTGCGCACCGACCACGTCGACATCTTCCTCGTGGCGTGCCCCGACCCGACGACGCCGCTCGAGGAGACCGCCTCGGCGCTGCGGCTGGCCGTCACGAGCGGGCGTGCCCGCTACGTCGGCCTGTCCAACCACCCGGGCTGGGCGTCCGCGCGCGCCGCCTCGCTGCTCGAAGACGTGGGGCTCACGGCGCTGCAGGTCGAGTACTCGCTGCTCGCGCGCGGCGTAGAGCGGGAGGTCCGTCCTGCGGCCGCCGCGCTCGGGATGGGGCTGTTCGCGTGGTCGCCGCTGGGCCGCGGGGTGCTCACCGGCAAGTACCGGCGCAAGGTGC
>CBINDH010000067.1:0-10627 GCA_966249365.1 uncultured Xylanimonas sp.
CGGTCCAGCCCTTCGAGATCCACGTGCCGCAGGAAGACCTCGACGACCTGCACGACCGGCTCGCGCGCACCCGATGGCCCTACGACGTCCCCGGGTCCGGCGGACGCACCGACTTCACCCGAGGGATCCCCCTCGCGTACCTGCGCGAGCTCGCCGAGCACTGGCGCGACGAGTTCGACTGGCGTGCCCAGGAGAAGGCGCTCAACGCGCTCGGCCACGTGGTCACCGAGATCGACGGGCAGCGGCTGCACGCCGTGCACCACCCGTCGTCGTCGCCCGATGCGCTGCCGCTGCTGCTGTGCCACGGCTGGCCCGGCGACCCGGTCGAGTTCGCCGGGCTCGTCGAGCCGCTCGCCGAGACGTTCCACGTCGTCGTGCCGTCGCTGCCCGGCTTCGGCTTCTCCACCCCGCTCTCCGGCACGGGCTGGGAGGTCGCGCGCACCGCGACCGCCTACGCCGAGCTCATGACGCGGCTCGGCTACGAGAAGTTCGGCGTGCACGGCGGCGACATCGGCGCCGGCGTCGCCGGGCGGATCGCCGCGGTGCACCCCGAGCGCGTCGTCGGCATCCACGTCTCGAGCGACGGCGCCGCGCTCGCGATGGCCGGCAAGACCCTGCCGATGCCCGAGGACCTCACCGACGAGGAACGTGCCCAGATCGACGCCGTCAAGCAGGAGCAGAGCGAGGCGTCGGGTTCGTACGCGCTGCAGAACACCAAGCCGGACACCATCGGGCCGGCGCTCGTCGACTCCCCCGTCGGCCAGCTCGGGTGGATCGTCGAGAAGTTCCACGGGTGGACGCACCCCAGCAAGGCGCTGCCCGAGGACGCCGTCCCGCGGGACACCCTGCTGACGCTCGCGAGCGTGTACTGGTTCACCCGGGCCGGGCACTCGTCGGCGCGGTTCTACTACGAGGCGTCCCACGCCCACCTGGACTGGCTCATGGCCTCCGACGTGCCGTCCGGCTGGGCCGTCTTCGACTCGCGGCCCGTCGCGCGGCGCGTGTACGACCCGTGGGGCGCGGTGCAGCACTGGTCGGAGTTCGACGCGGGCGGGCACTTCCCCGCGCTCGAGGAGCCCGAGCTGCTGCTCACGGACCTGCGCGACTTCTTCGCCTCGGTGCGCTGAGCGGTGCCGCCCGGCCCCACCTAGCCTGGAGCGCATGGGCGCGACGACTGCGTACGACCGCGAGGATCTCCTGGCCTTCTTCGTCGACTACGGCCTGGCGCTCGGCGCGGGTGACCTCGAGAGCGTCGTCGACAGGTTCGCGTTCCCCGCCCTCCTCGTCGGCCCCGAGGACTCCACGCCCGTCCCCGACGCCGGCACACTCCACACGGCGCTGCGGCCCCGCATCGACGCGTACCGCGAGCGCGAGGTCGTCGCCGCCGTACCCGAGGTCGAGGCGTCGGAGGGCGTGGGCGACGTCCTCGTGTGGGTGCTGGTCCGCTGGAGCTACCGCGACGCGTACGGGGGCGAGCAGGCCGCGGACCGAGTCCGCTACCTTCTGCGCCGCGTTCATGACGGGTTCGAGATCTGCGTCCTCATCCCGGTCTCCGTATAGCCCGCGAGGCAAGGCAAACCTCACGATCAGGTATCGGATCTGGTCGCGGCATCCTCTCCGTGGAACCCTGGGAACGCCGCGCGTCCGGTGTGGCAGCATGTGCCCGGCTCGGCGGGGGACCGTCGAGCGTTCATGAGTTGACCGACCAGTCAGCCTCCTCCGTGAAGAAGGTGTGCACGATGACTCTCCGATCTCACTCCCGCGGTCGGCGCGCGCTCGGAGCCGTCGCGCTGCTCAGCGCGACCTCGCTCGTTCTCGCAGCCTGCGGCGGCTCGACCCCCGAAGACGAGGCCTCCCCGACGGACGAGACCTCCGCCCCCGCCGAAGCACGCGAGCCCATCACCCTCGAGTTCGGGTCGCTGCTCCCGCAGACAGGCTCGCTCTCCTTCCTCGACCCGCCCATGGAAGGTGGCGTCGGCCTGGCGGTCGAAGAGATCAACGCGGCGGACGCCGGGATCACGATCAACTACACCGCGACCGACGAGGGTGACACCGACACCAAGGCGTTCGAGACGTCGATCGAGCGGATCCGCAGCGCGGGCATCCCCGCGATGGTCGGCGCGGCGTCGTCGGGCGTCACGAAGATCATCCTCGACGGCAACGTCGCGGCCGGCATCCTCACCGTCTCGCCGTCGAACACGTCGCCGGACTTCACGACGTGGGACGACAACGGCCTCTACTTCCGCACCGCGCCGAGCGACTACCTCCAGGGCGAGGTCCTGGGCAACCTCCTCGGCGAGGACGGCAAGAAGACCGTCGGGATCATCTACCAGAACGACGCCTACGGCACGGGCCTCAACGCCCAGATCAAGGAGACGTTCGAGGGCACCGGCGGTCAGGTCGTCGCCGAGGCGTCCTTCAACGTCGGCGACACGACGTTCGACGCGCAGGTCGCCCAGATCACGGCCGCCAAGCCCGACGCCGTCGTCGTCGTCTCGTTCGCGCAGTTCGTGACGATCGCCCCGCTGCTGATCAACGCCGGCGTCACCGGTGACCAGCTCTACATGGTCGACGGCAACACGACCGACTACAGCGCGTCGAGCTCGACGCCGCTGACCGTCTCGCTCGAGGGCGCCAAGGGCACCATCCCCGGTCCGGCGCTCGAGGACGACTTCCAGAAGCGCGTCAACGACTACTGGGTCGGCCAGGGCAACGACCCGATCGCCGCCTGGACGTACGCCGGCGAGTCGTACGACGCGGTCACCCTGATCGCGCTCGCGGCGCTCGCCGCCCAGTCGACCGAGAGCGCCGACATCGCGGCGAAGATGCAGGAGGTCTCGGGCGGTTCCGGCGATGGCACCAAGTGCACGAGCTTCGCGGAGTGCGCCGAGATCATCAACGGCGGCGGCGTGGCCGACTACGACGGCTACTCCGGCCAGGTGACCTTCGACGAGAACGGCGACCCGCAGGGCGCCACCATCGGCATCTTCCAGTACGGCGCGGACAACACCATCACCCGCATCAACTGAACGCCATGACGAAGCCCCCGGATCCGCTCGGATCCGGGGGCTTCGTCGTGCTCGGCTCGTGCGCCGTCAGGCGCCGAGCGTGCCGAGGTACAGCGCGATGACCTTCGGGTCGTTGAGAAGCTCACGGCCCGTGCCCTCGTAGGCGTCACGGCCCTGGTCGAGCACGTAGCCGCGGTCGCAGATCTGCAGGCAGCGCCGCGCGTTCTGCTCGACCATGATCGTGGTGACGCCGGCCTTGTTGATCTCCGAGACGCGGATGAACGCGTCGTCCTGCCGGACGGGCGACAGGCCCGCCGACGGCTCGTCCAGGAGCAGCACCGACGGCTCCATCATCAGGGCGCGGCACATGGCGACCATCTGGCGCTCGCCGCCCGACAGCGACCCTGCCCGCTGACCGAGCCGCTTGCCGAGCTCCCCGAAGATCGCCGTGACGAACTCGAGCCGCTCCGCGAACCGTCTGGGCGCCTGGTAGATGCCCATCTGCAGGTTCTCGGCCACGGTCAGCGACGGGAACACGTTGTTGGTCTGCGGCACGAACGCGACGCCGCGGGCGACGAGCTTGTCCGCGTTCAGACCGAGGATCGACTGGCCGTTGACGAGGATGTCGCCCGAGCGCACCTGCGTCATGCCGAAGATCGCCTTGAGCAGCGTCGACTTGCCGGCGCCGTTCGGGCCGATGACACCGATCAGCTCGCCCGCACGGGCGACGAGGTTCGCCCCGTTGAGGATGTCGACCCCCGGCAGATACCCCGCGCGCAGGTCCTTGATCTCGACGACGACCCGGTCCTCACTCATGGCCGCCCTCCGCGCGCTCACGCTCGATCTCCTGGAAAAGCTCCTGCTCGTGACGGACCGTCTCCGAGTCGACCGGGGCGGCGATGCGCCCCGTGACGACGCCGAGGTCGATCTCCTGGTGAGCGCCCAGGTAGGCGTCGATCACCGCCTGGTCCGACATGACCGTCTCGGGCGGTCCCTCCGCGACGACGCGGCCCTCCGCCATGACGACGACCCAGTCCGCGATGTGGCGCACCATGTGCATGTCGTGCTCCACGAACAGCACCGTCGTGCCGTCGTCACGCATCCGGACGACGTGGTCGAGCAGCGACTGCGTCAGGGCCGGGTTGACCCCCGCCATCGGCTCGTCGAGGAGCACGAGGCTCGGCTCGTTCATCAGGGCGCGCGCCATCTCGAGGAGCTTGCGCTGGCCGCCGGAGAGCGACGCCGCGTAGTCCCCCGCCTTCTCGGCGAGCTTGAACTGCGTGAGGAGCTCGCGGGCGCGCAGGTCGATCTCGTCCTCCTGCGTGCGCCACAGCGGCTTGAGCAGGCTCGGCCAGAACCGCTCGCCGCGCTGGTCCGGCGCACCGAGCTTCATGTTCTCCAGGACCGTCAGCAGCGACAGCGCCTTGGTGAGCTGGAAGGTGCGCACCTGGCCCATGCGAGCCACCTTGAACGACGGCACGCCCGAGAGGTTCGTGCCGTCGTACGACCAGGTGCCGGAGTTCGCCTTGTCGAAGCCGCACAGGATGTTGAACAGCGTCGTCTTGCCGGCACCGTTGGGCCCGATGAGCGCGGTGATCGCCCCGCGCGGGATCTCCAGGTGGTCGATGTCGACGGCGGTGAGGCCGCCGAAGCGGCGCACGACGTCGTCGGCGACGAGGATCGGGTCGACCTTCGCCACGCCGGGTGCGGGCGCGTGCTCCGTCAGCCCGGTCCGTCGCACGGGCTTGACGACGGCCTCCACGGGGGTCGGTTCACTTGACAAAGGTCGTCTCCCTCTTGTTTCCGAGCAGGCCCTGCGGTCGGAAGATGACCAGGAGCATGAGCACGACGCCGGTGATGATGTAGCGCACGGTCGCGGCCTGCGGGTCCGAGATCGGCAGGACGCCGACGTCGACGAGCTCGGGCAGGAGGCTGTCGAGGAACGCGGAGACGACCCAGAACAGCACCGCGCCGAGCGCCGGCCCGAACACGGTCGCCGCGCCGCCGAGCAGCAGGATCGTCCACAGGAAGAACGTCAGCGAGGTGCTGTAGCTGCCCGGCACGACGGCCGAGGGCAGGACGAAGACGATGCCGCCGGCCGCGCCGAGGACGCCGCCCGTGACGAGCGCCTGCATCTTGTACGCGAACACGTTCTTGCCGAGGGAGCGCACCGCGTCCTCGTCCTCGCGGATGCCCTTGACGACGCGGCCCCACGGGCTGCGCACCAGGAGCCACACGACGAGGATCGCCACCGCGAGCAGGAGCAGACCGAAGACGCGCGTCCACAGCTCCGTCTCGGTCCATCTCCACGGGCCGAACCCGTACATGCCCTGCGGGAACGGGTTCGCCGCCCGGAACCCGCGGTTGTACTGCGCGAGGCCGTCCGCCGACCCGGTCACCTCCTGGAACGCCGTGGTCGTGAAGATGAGTCGCACGATCTCCGCGGCGGCGATCGTGGCGATCGCGAGGTAGTCGGCCCGCAGCCGCAGCGTCGGGATGCCGAGGACGACGGCGAACAGCGCCCCGCCCGCCAGCCCGAGGAGCATCGCCGCCCACCACGGCCAGCCGAACGTGAGGACGGCGATCGCGTACCCGTAGGCACCGAGCGCCATGAACCCGGCCATGCCGAAGTTGAGCAGGCCGGCGAAGCCGAAGTGCACCGCCAGGCCGGTGGCCGCGAGCGCGTACGCGATGGTGATCGGGCTCAGCAGGAACACCGCGGTGTTGCTGAGGATGCTGCCGAAGTCCATGGACTACCCCAGCCTTTCGCGACGCCCGAGCAGGCCCTGCGGCCGCACGAGCAGGATGACGATGAGGACGATCAGCGCGGCCGCGTACTTGAGGTCGACGGGGAGCCCCAGCACCGGCGAGATCTCGACGGCGATGCCGATGATGAGCGCGCCGAGCAGCGCCCCGAACGCGGTGCCGAGGCCGCCCAGGACGATCGCCGAGAAGATCAGCAGGAGCATCTGCCCGCCCATGTCCCACTTGACCCCGGGCCGGAAGTACGCCCAGAGGATGCCGGAGACCGACGCCAGCACGCCCGAGAGCACCCAGACGATCCGGATGACGCCGTCGACGGGGATCCCGGACGCTGCCGCGAGCTGCGGGTTGTCGGAGATCGCGCGGCTCGCACGACCGATCCGGGTCCGGGTCAGGAACAGCGCCACCGCGATGAGCAGCACGAGGCTGACGGCCATCGAGACGAGGGAGATGGAGGACAGGCGGATCGGTCCGAACTGCATCGGCGTCGGGCTCGCCCCGGGAAGCTGCCGGGTGTCGCCGCCGATGAAGAACTGGAACACGTAGCGGATCGCGAGGGACAGGCCGATGCTCACGATCATGAGCGGGACGATCCCGACGCCCTTGCGCCGCAGCGGCCGCCACACGACGGCGTCCATGCCCCAGCCGAGCAGGCCGCCCGCGACGACGGCGGCGCCGATGCCGACCCACAGCGGCATGTCCCAGAAGACGCTGACCGCGAGGGTGACGAGCGCGCCCCACGTGACCATCTCGGCCTGGGCGAAGTTCGTCAGTCGCGTGGTGCCGAAGATGAGCGCCGCACCGATCGAGGCGAGCGCGAGGAGCAGACCGAACTCGAGCCCCTTGACGCCGCTCGACAGGAGCTGCTCCCAGAAGGACACCGTGTCCCGCTCCCCCGCCCCGAGGAAGAGGTTGGCGACCGTCGAGCTCGTCAGACCGAAGCTGACCTCGCGCGAGGCGGGCTCCCCCTCGACGAGGGCGTCGGGAAGTGCCGAGTCGTCGAGGATGACGCCCTCCGGGAGCGTCGACTCGTCGACCGTGATGACGTACGTGTCCTTCTCGGGGACGTAGAGCCGCCACCGCCCGTCGGCCCCCGTGAGGGTCTGCGCCTCGAAGCCGTTGCCCGCGATCGAGATGGCGACGTCGGGCACCGGGGTGTCCTGGTACGTGACGGTGCCCGCGACGTAGAAGTCGGTCTTCTCCTGGTCGCCGCCGGGTTCGGGGGGCGCGGTCGCGGCGTGCGCCGGGACGGCGGTGCCGACGAGCATCACCGCCGTGAGCAGCGCGCCCCAGAGCGCGAGAAGCCATGGCACCGCGCGACGTTCGCGTGCGGCGTTCGTGAACCCCAAGGGAACCTCCGAAAGTGCGGCGTCACCGAAGGCCGGGCCGTCGGCAGTGACGGGCAAGCGGGCCACAGCGTAATGCCTGCGGGGCCGTCCGCTGACATTCGTTCAACGGGGGGTTCAGGTCTGCTGGATGCTCAGCGGAAGTCGCGGCTGGTCGTGGCCACCGGAAGGCGCAGCGGGGCGAGGTGCTCGGCGATGAGATTCGTGGCGCCGTCGGCCTTCTCGATACGGCCGCGCACCACCATGGCAGCCGCACCACGGGCCACCGTCCGGAACCGCTGCCACAGCCCGGGCGAGCAGACGACGTTGAGCAGGCCGGTCTCGTCCTCCACCGACAGGAACGTGACCCCGCCCGCGGTGCCCGGTCGTTGGCGGTGCGTGATGACCCCGCCGACGGCGACGCGTCGGCCCGCCTCCGTCGACGTCGCCTCGACGACGGTGACGACGCCGCCGCGGCGCAGGCCGTCGCGGACCAGCTCGACGGGCGAGAGCCCCGGCGTGACCCCGGTCGCCCAGGCGTCGGCGACCGCCGTCTCGATCGTCGTCATGCCCGGCAGGGTCGGCGCCTCGACGCCCACCGACACGCCCTCGAGCGTGTCGGGGCCCTCCTGACCGAGGGCACCCGCCGCCCACAGCGCCTCGCGGCGGTTCGCGCCGAGCGACTCGGTGGCGCCGGCGGTGGCGAGGGCTTCAAGCTGCGGCGTCGTGAGGTTCACGCGCCGGACCAGGTCGCGCAGGTCGCGGAACGGGCCGCGCGCGCAGCGCTCCGCGACGATCGCCTCCGCGAGGTCCTTGCCGATGCTCCGCACCTCGGCCAGCCCCTGCCGGACGGCGAGGCGCAGGTCTGGCGGCGGGCCGAAGTCCGGCGACGGCGAGCGCGGGAGCCGGACGCGTTCCGGCTCGAGCGCGGCGTCGTCGGGCAGGCGCTCCACGCAGGCGAGCGCCTCCGACGCGCCCAGGTCGGGGCGCAGCACCGTGACCCCGTGCCGGCGTGCGTCGGCGACGAGCGACTGCGGCGAGTAGAACCCCATCGGCTGGGCCCCGAGCAGCCCCGCGAAGAACGCGGCCGGGTGGTGGACCTTGAGCCAGCAGGAGGCGTAGACGAGGAACGCGAACGAGTAGGCGTGCGACTCGGGGAACCCGAAGTCGGCGAACGCCTTGAGCTTGTCGTAGATCTCCTCCTGGACATCGGTGGGGACGCCGTTGGCCGTCATCCCCGCCACGAGCCGGCCCCGGAGCGCCTCCATCTTCTCCAGAGAGCGCTTCGAGCCCATGGCCCGCCGCAGCCGGTCGGACTCGGCCGGGGTGAACCCGGCGACGTCGATCGCCATCTGCATGAGCTGCTCCTGGAACAGCGGCACGCCGAGCGTCCTGGAGAGCGACTTCTCCAGCAGCGGGTGCAGGTAGGTGACCTCCTGCCGGCCGTTGCGGCGCTCGATGAAGGGGTGGACCGAGCCGCCCTGGATCGGCCCGGGCCGGATGAGCGCGACCTCGACGACGATGTCGTAGAAGTTCCGCGGCTTCAGGCGCGGCAGCGTCGCCATCTGCGCGCGCGACTCGACCTGGAAGACGCCCACGGTGTCCGCGGCGCAGAGCAGCTCGTAGACGGCCGGGTCGTCGTCGGGCAGGTGGTGCAGGGCCAGGCGCGGGCCGCCGCGCCTCTCGATGCCCTCGAACGCGTAGCGGATGGCCGTGAGCATGCCCAGGCCCAGCAGGTCGAACTTGACCAGGCCCGCGTCGGCGCAGTCGTCCTTGTCCCACTGGAGCACCGTGCGGCCCTCCATGCGGGCCCACTCGACGGGGCACACCTCGATCACGGGGCGGTCGCACATGACCATGCCGCCCGAGTGGATGCCGAGGTGACGGGGCAGGCGCAGGAAGCGCTCCGCGAGGTCGACGACGTGCTCCGGGATGGTGCCCTCCTCCTCCGCCGACGGCGGGACGTGGGCGGGCACGACGTCGTGGGTGTCGTCGGCGCGCGCGAGCGGGTCGCGGACGTACCCGAGGTGCGGCGTCCAGTCCCGCGGGCGCGGTGCGGCGGGGCGCACCGGGGCGCCGTGCTCGCCGTCGGGCTGCCACACCGCCGCGCCGCGCGCATCCCGCGCCGCGCGCTTCGTCTCGACGGCAGGCGGCTCCTTGGGGGTGTCCCGCAGCGAGCCCCACCGTTCGATCGACTTCGACCAGGCGTCCTGCTGACCGACGTCGTACCCGAGGGCCCGCGCGGCGTCGCGGACCGCGGACCGCGGGCGGTAGGAGATGACGTTCGCGACCTGCGCGGCGTGCGCGCGGCCGAACTTCGCGTAGACGTGCTGGATGACCTCCTCGCGGCGCACCGACTCGATGTCGATGTCGATGTCGGGCGGCCCGTCGCGCTCCGGGGCGAGGAAGCGCTCGAACAGGAGCTGGTGCTTGACGGCGTCGACGGCGGTGATGCCGAGCGCGTAGCAGACCGCCGAGTTCGCGGCGCTCCCCCGGCCCTGGGCCAGGATCCCGTTGACACGGCAGAACTCGACGAGGTCGTAGACGACGAGGAAGTAGCCCGGGAAGCCGAGCTGCTCGATGACCGCGAGCTCGTGGTCGAGCATCGCCCACGCGCCCGGGACCCGCTCGGCGTCCCGGGGCCCGTAGCGGTCCACCGCGCCGCGGTAGACGAGCTCGCGCAGCCAGGACGCCTCGTCGTGCCCTTCGGGCACCGGGTAGGGCGGCAGGTTCGGGGCGACGAGACCCAGGTCGAACGCGCACTCGTCGGCGAGCGACGCCGCCGTCGGCACCGCGCGCGGGTGGCGGTGGTGCAGGCGGACCATCTCCGCGGCCGAGCGCAGGTGCGCGGTGGGTGCTCCGGGCAGCCAGCCGTCCATCGCCTCGAGCGAGCTGGTGGCGCGGACGGCCGCGAGCGCCTGGGCGAGGTGGGCGTCCCGCGGGCGGGCGTAGTGCGCGTTGGTGGTGGCGACGAGCGGCAGGCGCGCGTCGTGGGCGAGGGCCGCGAGGGCGTCGTGCAGGTCGGCGTCCCGCGGGTCGCCGGTCGCGGTGATCTCGACGGCGACGTTCTCCGCCCCGAACAGGGCGACGAGCCGGTCGAGCTCGCGGCGCGCCCCCGCGGTGCCCTCGGCGGCGAGGGCCCGGCGCACCGGCCCCTTGCGGCAGCCCGTGAGGACCAGCCACTCGCCGCCCGCCTGCTCCCCCAGCCGGTCGAGGTGGTAGGTGGCCTTGCCCTTGACGCCCGCCTCCAGGTGCGCGGTGGCGATCGCGCTGGACAGGCGGGCGTACCCCGCGGTGCCGCGGGCCAGGACGAGCAGGTGGTCGGCGCGCGGGTCGGGGATGCCCGTGGGCGGGTCGAGCACCGGGCGGGAGCCGCCGACCGGCCCGGGCGGGACGGGCAGGTGCAGCTCCGCCCCGAAGACGGTGCTCATCCCCGCCGCGGCCGCGGCCTGCGCGTGCCGCACGACGCCGTACAGCCCGTCGTGGTCGGTGACGGCGAGCGCGCTCCGGCCCAGGCGCGCGGCCTCGGCG